>CAZSIK010000008.1:2616-23590 GCA_964606515.1 uncultured Prolixibacteraceae bacterium | reverse complement strand
GGTTCATTTTGGTAATGATGAAGATTCTGTTCCGTGTATAAAATCATATTTGTTTGATCGAGAAGATGAAGTTCCATATAGTGTTTTTTATCAAGATGGAAGAGCTTCAACTAAAAGATTGAGAAATATTATGGGTGGTGATTATTTCGAACATCCTAAAGATGAATACTTAATAAAAGAGCTGATTGAATTTACATTAAATGACAATTCAATAATACTTGATTTTTTTGCTGGTTCTGGAACTACGGCCCATTCAGTAATGATTAATAATGCTGAAAACAGAGGGGTATGCAAATTCATTTGTGTACAATTACCAGAACCAACTGATGAAAAAAGCGAAGCATATAAAGCAGGTTATTCCAACATTGCCGAAATTTGCAAAGAACGTATCCGCAGGGCAGGTGATAAAATATTAAATGATAAAACTGCTGAACTTGAAAAATTAAAACAATCAATTGAAGGGAAAATCCTACAAGATGATGTAAAAGAACAAATAGAACAACTTCAGAAAACCATTGATAACTTAGATACTGGGTTTAAGGCATTCAAATTAGATAGTTCAAACATCAATGCGTGGGATGGTAGTGTCGAAAACTTTGAGCAAAACCTATTTAATGCAGGAAATAACATTAAGGATAACCGTACCGAAGACGATGTTCTGTTTGAAATACTTCTAAAATATGGTCTGGATTTAACAGTTCCAATTGACCAAAAAGATGTTGATACGTGCAAAATATATAGTGTAGGTGGTGGTGTGCTATTTGTCTGTTTGTCGGACAATATTACAACCGAAGTAGCTGAAACCATTGGTAAATGGAAAGAAGAACTTCAACCAGCAGTGTGCCGTGCATTGTTCAAAGACAATGGGTTTAATGACGATGTTGCCAAAACCAATAGCATACAGATATTAAAGCAGTATGGCATTGAAGAAACCAACAGTATTTAATCCACATAGCCAACCAACAAGATGAAGATAAAATTCGAAAGTGGATTAGATTACCAGCACGATGCCATAAATGCCATTGTCGATGTTTTCAATGGACAGGAGGTTTGTGATTCTAACTTCACTGTATATTCACCCGAATACATTTTAAAACAACATTCACTGGAATTGAACCAAATTGGGTTCGCCAACAAACTATCACTTACCGAAAATAGGATACTGGAGAATGTTCAAAGAATACAACTGCGTAATGGGCTAAAGCCATCGACCGAAAAGGAAGTTGAAAAAAAACTTCTTGATTTTTCAATTGAAATGGAAACGGGTACAGGTAAAACCTATGTCTATCTGCGATCAATAATGGAGATGAACCGCCAATATGGGTTTACCAAATTCATTATTGTAGTGCCATCCATACCGATCAAAGAAGGTGTGTACAAGTCATTACAGATTACCGAGGAACACTTCAAACAGTTGTATAATAACATCGACTACAAATATTTTATCTACAATAGTTCAAGTCTGAATGAAATCAGGGATTTTGCTGTAAACGACAAGTTACAGATAATGGTAATCAATATTCAGGCATTTGCAAAGGACCTGGACGATACCAACAAAAAAACAACCAGAATATTGCTGGAATACAACGATAAGCTGGGATATAAGCCAATATCGTTAATTCAAAACACACGTCCAGTAGTCATCATTGATGAACCACAAAGCACAATGAGTACACAATTGGCAAAACGGTCAATTCATAACCTGAATCCATTGGCATTATTACGATATTCTGCTACACATATCGAGAAGGTGAATCTGATGTACAAGCTTGATGCGGTCGATGCCTACAACCAGCAATTGGTTAAAGAGATTGAAGTTGCATCGGTAAAAGTTGATGCTGTTGCAGGTGGTGGACAACCATACATTAAATTAATATCGGTAAGTAATACCAATGGGATTACCGCAAAAGTTGAAATTGATATAAAAGGTAATGATGGTTCTGTAAAACGTACAATCAAAGAGGTAAAGAAGAACACTGACCTTTTGCAGTTGACCAAACTTGCCCATTATTCAGATTATATGGTCAGGGACATATATACAGCCGAGGACAACCAGTATGTCGATTTCATCAACGATATTGAATTGAAAATTGGTCAATCCATTGGTTCTGTTGATGATTCATTGATTAAACGTATGCAGATACGTAAAACCATTGAAGAACATCTGGACAAAGAATTATTACTTAATCCCAAAGGAATAAAAGTACTTAGCCTGTTCTTCATTGATGCTGTTAAGCATTACAGGGTTTATGATGCCGATGGTAATGCTACAAATGGCGATTATGCCAATATGTTTGAAGAAGAATACAAGAAACTGGTTAAAAAGGCGAAGTATAGTTCATTGTTTGGTGAAATCATTGATTTGGATTCAGAAGCATCAATGGTACATAACGGTTACTTTTCAATTGATAAACAACCTAAAGCCAGTAATAAAAAGGAAAAATTTGAATACTTCAAAGACACCAGCGGTAGTGTCAATGCCGATGAAGATACGTACAACCTTATAATGAAGGATAAAGAAAAACTGTTAAGTTTTGATTCGAAACTTCGGTTTATATTTTCACATTCAGCATTAAAGGAAGGTTGGGATAATCCGAATGTATTCCAGATATGTACACTTAAAGAAGCGGGTGCATCAGAAATTAGGAGACGTCAGGAGATTGGCAGGGGGTTGCGGTTGGCCGTTAATCAAGATGGTGAACGTATGCGTGGATTCGACATTAATAAATTGACGGTAATGGCGAGTGAATCATACGAAGACTTTGTTGATGGTTTGCAAAAAGAGATAGAAAAAGAAACAGGTATCATATTCGGTTTAATTAAAGACCATAGTTTTAACAACATTGTTGTTGAAATGCAGGGCAACGAACCAGTATTCTTAGGTCAGGAAAAATCGGTTGAACTGTTCAATTTCTTTACATTAAAGGGTTATATCAATACAAAGGGAAAAGTGCAGGATAGTTTACGTGAAGATTTGAAAAGTGGTAGTGTCGATTTGGGCCAGGATTTTGAAGAACACGTTGCCAAACAAATTATTGAAACATTAAAACAGACTGCAGGTAAACTTGAAATCAAAAAGAGTGAAGATAAAAAGGTCATCAAGGTAAAAGAACATATTCTTGACAATGCAGAATTTAAAGCACTGTGGGATAAAATCAAATATAAAACAACCTATTCTGTGAATTTCGATACCCAGAAGCTGATTGATGCTTGTATTAAAAACATTAATGACCGATTGGTGGTAAGCCGTGGTAAACTAATCTATAATAAGGTTGATTTGAAGATTACCAGAGGTGGTCTATTAACTACCGATGAAACCACTGAATATGGAATAATCAATGAACACGTTGAGGTGTTACCTGATATTGTAAGTTACCTGCAAAATGAAACACAACTGACCAGAAAATCTATTGTAAAGATTTTGACCAATTGCATCAATTTAAATTACTTCAAGGTAAATCCACAAAAATACATTGAAGGTTGCATTGACATTATAAACGAACAAAGGCGATTACATATAGTCGATGGAATCGTATATAAAAAGATCGGTGATCAGGCATATTATTCACAAGAACTATTCAGGAATGAAACATTAACAGGGTATCTGTCGAAAAATATGATAGCAAGTACCAAGTCACCTTATGAATATGTGGTATATGATAGTGCCATAGAATCGGAGTTGACGAAAGAATTTGAAAAGAACAGCAATGTCAAGGTGTATGCCAAATTACCTGATTGGTTTAAAATTGATACACCACTGGGTACATACAATCCAGACTGGGCGGTCCTGTTTGAACTTGATGGTGAAGAACAATTATACTTTGTTGTTGAAAGTAAAGGGACAATGGGATTTGAATTTCTGCGTCCATCAGAACAAGGTAAAATTGAATGTGGAAAAGCCCATTTCAATGAACTAGCATTGGCTACAGAAAGTAATTTGAAACTGATATTTGTGAATACCCATAATGACTTTTTAAATATGGCTTTGGCTGATTAAAAAAATCATCAATCCTTTATATTATTTGATTAAGAATAAATATAATGAAGACTTTTAATTTTAAAAAATCCAAGAATAATCCAATTCGTGAAGGTTTGAAAATTGATAAGAAACTGAAAAATGGATTTTATTATTATTTAAAAGAAAAAAATATTGATTGGGCAATTATTATTGGTGCATTAGGACTTTCACTACCATACATTTATAGTGATAAATTTCACTTTCTAATTATTAAACTTCTTATTTTTTTCTTTCTAATTTTCCTTACAATAATATATCTAAGGACTTGGAATAAATTAAGACAATTAAAGGATTTAGTTACGAAATATAAACAGCAAAGTTCTGAAATTCATTCTGGTGAAAAAATAAATAAATCTGATGTGGAAACTTTAAGTAAGAATTTTAAAGAAATCAATGATGAAGCACAAAAAATACGTACACAATATGAAGCAAAATCAGATCATTATAAAGATTATAATGATTTTTTAGTCAACGATAAAGAAGTTGATTTAAGTACAATAAAGAAATTATTAGATAAAGAGATTGATTTTAAAGATTTTAGAATTTTACACTTATCATTTTCATTTATTTTGGGTGTATTATACCTAAGGGAAATTCCCAAAATTGAAAAGAAAAATTACAATGTATTACTTACGATTATTGCATCTGTATTTTTATTTTTTCTAATTTACACAATTGAAGGCTATTTAAAATAACATACATACACAGATTGATATTAAGATAATTGTATTAATCCTTTACTATTGGCCTGTATCAAACTTTCTAACCTTTACCGGTTGGCAATATTGACAATTTTTCCAATAAAATAGGGTATTTTAGGAATAAGGAAAGGTGTAATTTCTTCAGTTTTTCGCTTTAATTGAACGATATTCTTTCATTTTTTTCTGCATTTTCGTTAGTATAGCATACAATAAGAATAATAAAATGGCCCGCCATAGTAAAAATTCTTCATCTGGATTATCTATTACAATTTTCCAACCCCATCCCAGCGATATTATCCGAAATATTATAAGAATACTATCTACTACTTTCATTATTCAATAAATTAAACCTATAACGAATTTCCATTTTCGAAATTTTATATATAAATGAAAAATTGAAATGGAAATAATTAAACCTTGGTTAGGGCGTTGCCTGAATTTACCACGTATCAATTATATTATGAAATTCAAAGAATTCAATGATGTAGAGCTTATATTAAAAGACATTAAAGCTGGTATTACAGATATTGAGGATCTGGTTGATGAAAAAAAAGGCAAAAACAAAAAGTATATTAAAACAAAATTGGATTTTGAAAAAAGAAAAGAAAGGGTACGTCAAGCTGGCATAGCTTCTGCACAAGGTTCAGGTTTCGATCAGCTAATACCATAATCCCAACATTCCTTTTTAAACAAATTATTCATAGAACTTCATTTTAGGATTGATAACCAAAAAAAACATGTATTTTTTAATATGCTTTATATTAGTGTATTAGCTTAGTGTTTTCGTTTTTTATTCGATAGATAGTGAAAATAAAATAAACAAGTCATCAATTTTTTAGTATAAAATTTTTATAACCATCACCGATGGGCAAAAAATAATATTAAAGAATTGAAATTTAATGAATTAAATCTAAATGTAGAAAAAATTAGATCAATTGCAGGATTTTCTAATCTTTCAGATGAAGAAATTAATGCGGTTTTGAATTTTTTAGTAGAAATAGCGAAATTGGAAATAACAATACAAGAGACGAATAAAATCTAATTGATATGAATAAAGTGATTTTATATTGCCGTGTAAGCACGGAAGAACAATCTCACGGTAATAGCTTGGATTACCAAGAAATGAGATTGCGACAATATTGTGAAATAATGAAATATGAAGTTTTTGAAGTAAAAAAGGACAACAAAAGTGGTAAAGACTTCAACCGACCTAAGTGGAAAGAAGTTTACCATATCTGTAAAAATAAAAGTAACAATGTTGATGGTGTGTTGGTTTTAAGATGGGATAGATTTGCAAGGAATATTGGATTGTCATTAAATGAAATTGAAAAGTTTAAAAAACTTGGTGTTGAAATAAATTCAAGTGAACAGCCTTTGGATTTTAAGGTTACGACATCAATCTTAATACTTGCAAATTATTTGGCAGTACCAGAGGTTGAACGCAATACAATATCTGCAAGAACCAAAGAAAATACCTATAAGGCACAGCTTACTGGTAAGTGTACGAACAAGGCTCCGATAGGGTATTTAAATGACCATACAGATGAAAAAAATAAAAAAGTATTTGAAGATGTCAAAAGGGCACCAATAATTAAATGGGCGTTTAATGAAGCTGCAAAAGGTATTAAATCTATTGAAGTAATTAAAAGAGAAGTGAATAAGAATGGTTTGAAAATTAGTAAATCATCATTCCCTCGAATGTTGCAAAACCGATTCTACATTGGTGAAGTAAAGGTGATGGAATGGGAGGATAAACCAAGTTATTGGATAAAGGGTCGCCACAATCCATTAATTGATGAAGAAACATTTGATAAAGTACAAGAGATGCATTTTGGCAAACGAAAAGTAAAACCAAAAGTAAAAAAAACATCTACCGATGAATTTTACTTACGTGATTTTTTAAAATGCCCTTATTGTGGTAAAAAACTAACGGCCTGTTATAGTCGTGGCAATGGCGGAGAATATCCCTATTACAAATGCGTTGGATGTAACAAATTTAATGCTAATGCAACCAAGGCAAATGAATCATTTATAGAATATATACGAACACTAAAGCCTAACGAAGAGGTTTTAAAACTATATGCTAAAGTGTTTGCTGAAATTAAATCTGACAGAGATAAAAACATCAACAAAGAAGTGGCTAATGTTATTTTGAAGAAACAACACGAAGAAGAAACATTAAAGAAGATTGACGGTGATTTTGCTAATAATAGATTAAGTCCTGAAAACTATAACCGTATAGTTAGTAGCATTCAATCTGATATTAAAGGTTTAGATGATGATATTTACAGGTTAACCACTCTGAATGAAAAAAATGTTGATGTAAAATTCGATTACGCTATGAACCTACTTTCAAATATGGATAAAATATTGACTACTGCACCATTAGAAGATAAAATTAATATACTTGGTTCGATGTTTCCTGAAAAAATTGAATTTGACGGTGAAAAACATCGAACCGATTCTTACAACAAGGTACTCGATGTTATATTCAAGGATACTAGTCAATTACACGTAAAAAAAAAGAAAGCTTCAGATGAAATATCTGAAGCTTCCCCATTAGTACCCGGGGCGGGAATCGAACCCGCACTTCATTGCTGAAACTGGATTTTGAGTCCAGCGCGTCTACCAATTCCGCCACCCGGGCTTTTCTGAAATTGGGTGTGCAAATATAAAACAATTTTTTATTGCCGAAAAAGTTTTTTCATCTTTCAGCAAAACCTACCTCTATTCTCCACTATGTCAGGGCAAGTGGTTGATAAAATTTTTGCTGTTTTTTTAGCGATAGGTCCAGTAAAAGAGAAAAACAATCGCCATGGTCAGAAATACCGGCACAATCTTATGCGAGTTAGCCACCATTGTTTTTTCCTCTTTGCTGGCACTGAGAATACCCCCGCTGACCATTTCAATCAGGAAAAGTACCGCTGTTAAAAATACTACCACCCAAACCAAACCGCTAATACCCACAGTTTTATTCAGGAATATAACCTGAATTATTAGCATAACCAACATGGCCAGGGTAATGAACTTGTGAAGGTTGACGGCCAATAGACTGTAAGGTTTCCCTTTTTTTGTCAACCATATCCCCGTGAGGATCATCAACAGGTAAAGCACTCCGATTGCGATCATTCTTGTGGTAACTGTATTCATGAGTGTAAGTTTTAAAGCATTGATACAAATATAATTAATTGTAACAATGCTTCAATTGCAGAATCATACAATTATTCAGCTTTATTCAACTTCCTACTGATAAACCAAACGATAAGAGAGAGAATAAACAGCATAAAACCATACATTGGGGCAAGCATTGAAACTTTAAAACCGCCCGCCATTAAACCAAGCGAAACATCCCCCGCAGCCTCAATGGCATCCAGGGCTTGCATAATGCCTATAGCTTGCCCTAAAATACCTATCAACAAAGCTAAACTTCCCAAAAAGAGAATGGTCTCTGACAATTTTTTTGCATTTTTTCTTGCTTGCTTACGAAAGTAGCCTATTAATAAAATAACCACAAGCACCAGGTTCACTGCATACAGCACATAAACAGGAAGCATGAACGAAATTCCTCCTTCAACTAAGTGTTTAAACATAACGGTAAATTTTTAGTTAATAATAACCAAAAATGAATCGTTTAAAGGTAAGTATAAAACTTTTTCGGCCAACAACCTGATTTCACCCCTAATCAACATCAGATCGAATTTGAAACAACAAAATGTTGTTTAGGGTGACAGACTGTGCATTGACCGAAAAAAAACTTTTCGAGGGTTCTTTTTTCTTTAAATGCCAATATCTTTGGTGTACAAATGAATAGTAGCAAAATACATAATCAGCGGCCCATAATGTTAAAGTGGGTAATTCAACTTTTTTACTGGTTGCTTGCTGCACTTGTGCTTTTTTTCGTTTTTAGCAACAAACAGAACGATATAGGCATCCGCACGATGGTTGTTGCGGTTTTAACTACCATGAGTTTTCTGCTCACGCAGCTTATCAACCGTTATTTCATACCCAAATTATTTTTCGAAGGCCGTTTGTTCCTGTTTTTTTATCTTTTGCTGTTTGCTTTTGTCGTTTCAATTTGGATCAACACCATGTGTATTGTGTTGATAATTTTACAAGTGGCAAGCAACACACTTGAAGGCGGCTTTCCCAACAAAACCGATCTTGTATTGTTGCTATCGGGCAACTACATCATTATTCTATTTGCTACCATCGTACACTTTGTGCAGGAATCGTACCGCCGAACCATGGAACGCGACCGTATCAGCAGCTTAAAAACCGAAACCGAGTTAAGGCTGAATGAGGCCAGATTACAACTATTGCAAGGTCAGTTACATCCGCATTTCTTATTCAATATGCTGAACAATTTGTATGGCTTGTGGATCGAAAAATCGGACTCAACCCCCGATGTTATTCTGAAACTTTCGGCTTTGCTCGACTACATGCTTTACAGGTGCGATAAAGAAAAAGTTCCATTGAACGAGGAAATCCGGTTTATCAGGAATTATATCGAGTTAGAGACCATAAGGCACGACACGCGGTTGAAGCTGGAAATTGAACTGCCCGATCAGTCTGAAAACTTGCTAATTAGCCCTTTACTGCTGTTTTCGTTTGTTGAGAATGCCTTTAAGCATGGTGCCAATAAAACTACGGGCGAAAGCTGGATTAGAATTCGTTTGGCTTTCGATAACGGACAGCTATACTTCGAGGTTGAAAACAATTTCGAGGATTCGGTCAATCTCATTGAAAATAATGGTATTGGCCTTAAAAATGTAAAAGAGCGGCTGATGCTGCTTTATCCCGAAAAACATCGTATCGATATCGAAAATGGAAATGGCATTTTCAAAGTAGCTTTACGTATCCAAATTTTATAAAATGGGACATAAACCAACATATGGCTGCATCATCATCGACGATGAACCCATTGCCATCCGGGTGATTAAGTCGTACGTTGAAAAACTCGATGATTTTAAAGTGCTTGGGGCTTTCTCCAACGCCCTTGATGCGCTTAAAATCCTTCATGCTCAACCCATCGATTTGCTGTTTCTCGACATACAGATGCCCGGTATTAACGGCATGGAGTTTTTCCGGGCCATCAAGCATCCGCCAAAGGTGATCTTTACCACTGCCTTTCGCAATTATGCTGCCGATGCTTTCGACCTCGATGCGTTGGACTACCTGGTAAAGCCCATTCCGTTCGACAGATTTCTAAAAGCCATCAACAAATTCCTCGATCAAAAAGCAGCAGAATCCAATCAGGAGAATAAAACCGATGACGATCAATTCATTATAGTGAAGTCGGACAAAAAGAACCATAAGCTAAAAGTTGCCGATATCCTTTACATAGAAAGCCTCGACGACTACATCAAAATTCATTTTCACCAGAAGGCCTTGGTATGTTACCTGCGTTTAAGCGCCATCGAAGAGCAACTTAACAATACCGATTTCACAAGGGTTCACCGTTCGTTTATAGTCAACGTTAGGCATGTTTCGGCATTTACACATTTTCAGGTAGAAATAGCGGGAAAGCTTATTCCTGTTGGAAGGAAGTATAAGGAGGAAACGATAAAAAGACTTAACGAAGTTGATGAAAAACCCAAGCCGCATAGCGGCGATATTATGGTAAACTAAGCGCAAACCATCAAAGCAATAGCCGCATAGCGGAGAAATTATGATTGCGCATTTTTAATACCGCCGCGATGCGGCTATGGTATTTCTTCGATTGCAATTTTCTACCATAATATCGCCGCTATGCGGCTTAATTTTGAATGAATATAATACAGGCTGCCATAATAATATGGAAACAAAAAGGATGTAGAAAAAACAATTCCATATAAATATGGAGTTGATTTCCATAATTGAATAAAGTGATTCATCAAACAAAGGGGGTAAGTTGAAGCTTTTATATGTTTTCAACCAAACCATTATCTTTGACAGTAACAAAATCAAAATGACAAAATGCGCGCACTCATACAACGTGTTTCACAAGCCTCGGTAACGGTCGAAGAGAAAATTACGGCCTGCATTGGCCATGGTTTGCTGGTATTATTGGGAATAGAAGACGCCGATACCGATGAAGACATTCTCTGGCTTTCGAAAAAGATCGTACAGTTGCGCATTTTTAACGATGCTGATGGGGTAATGAACCTTTCTGTTTCAGAAATTGAAGGCGATATTATTGTTGTTAGTCAGTTCACTTTACATGCTATGACCAAAAAAGGGAACCGCCCATCGTACATCAAAGCCTCGAAACCCGATTTTGCCATTCCCCTGTACGAAAAGTTCTGCCAACAACTGTCGACTGATTTGGGCAAACCCGTTGGTACCGGTGTATTTGGTGCCCACATGGTTGTGGAACTGGTCAACGACGGGCCGGTAACAATATGGATCGATACAAAGAATAAGGAATAATTTCGTAAATTTGGTTCTATGAAACGAGCATGGCAGCATCTACCACAATAGGATTCCAATGCACGTCGTGACGAGTTCCATATGGCATCAAATTTTAGTTCAAGGCACAAATATTGGATTCAAAAGGTTAACAGTAACTTAAAATAATTATACGAGTGAACACTTATAAAACAAAAATTGAACTATTTAGGATTATAGATTCTTTGCCTGAAATAATGGTGGAAG
Organism: uncultured Prolixibacteraceae bacterium; assembly: GCA_964606515.1. Lineage (GTDB taxonomy): Bacteria > Bacteroidota > Bacteroidia > Bacteroidales > Prolixibacteraceae > CAZSIK01. The sequence goes on along the minus strand of CAZSIK010000008.1, from coordinate 12,238 downwards.
ATTTATACGAATTGCTTAGTACAAAATCCAATATTATTGAAGAGCCTCTCTCTGAATGGCAAAAAAAAGATATCAGTATGGGTTTGAAAGATTTGGAGGAAGGACGAAAAATGGATTTCAACGATTTTATTGCAGCCCTTTAAAATGAAAAAGGTTTATCATGTAACCATTTCTCAGCGGGCACAAGATAATTTGTTAAAGATTTTATTTTATCTTGAAACTTCGTGGACAGTACGAATAAAGGATAAATTTCTAAATCGATTTATAGACTATGTAAAGTTTATTGAACAAAATCCATTTCTTTTTCCAGTTTCAGATTATTCCGATGAAGTAAGAAGATGCATGATAACCAAACACAATGCATTGTATTACAAGATCGTTGGAAGTGAAGTAGAAATCATCACGATTCATGATGTTAGGCAAAATCCCGATAATTTATACATCGAAAACAAAAACAGTCAATAGTTATTCGCTCTGAAATTCTGACAATAAGATAACAATTTGCAGAGGTCAAAAACAACAATGAATGAATTAACCATCAAACAAGCTCAACTCCAGGTTGACCAATGGATCCGCACCATTGGTGTACGCTATTTCAGCGAACTGACCAACATGGCCATTCTTACCGAAGAGGTGGGCGAACTGGCCCGCATCATGGCGCGAAAATATGGCGACCAGTCGTTTAAAGCAGGTGAAACAGCAGAAAATATGGCCGACGAAATGGCCGATGTGCTTTGGGTGCTCATCTGCCTGGCCAACCAAACCGGAGTCGATCTCGACGAGGCCTTCCGTAGGAATATCGAAAAGAAAACCCTGCGCGATGCAAACCGGCATCACGACAACCCTAAATTGAAATAGTACAAGCTGTTAATTCAATATTGGATTAGATAGAAATCCAAAAACAGTTGGGTAATATCAAATTAAACGTTTACCCCATGCTCCTTCAGGTAAAGCTTTAACTGAGGTAGGGTGATGGTTCCGAAATGAAACACCGAAGCCGCCAGTAGAATGGTAGCGCCAGCCTCGACAGCCTGGGTAAAGTGCTCCAAAACACCAGCCCCTCCCGAAGCAACTACTTCGGCATGTACTGCATTTTTAATGGCCCTGATTACCGGCAGGTCGTAACCTGTTTTAGCCCCATCGCCGGCTTTGCTTGTAGGAAGGATTACCGGGATTCCATACCCATCGACCCTTTTGGCCCACTCCACAGCATCGGTACCGGTGGCAGTCCTTCCACCGTCGATATACACTTCGTAGCCCGAGGGCATCGCACTGTTTTGGTCCACATCGATGGCTACGGTGATTTTTTCTGGTCCAAAAGCTTTAACCAGGTCAGCAATCAACATGGGATTACGAAAGGCTGCGCTGCTGATAGATATTTTATTGGCGCCCGCGTTGAGGATAATTTCAGCTGATTTTACATCCGAGATACCGCCACCTACTGTAAAAGGAACCGTAACTACTTCGGCAACCCTTTTCACCACATCGGCCATGGTGGCCCGGTTCTCTACCGTGGCGGTAATGTCGAGCATGGCAATCTCGTCGGCACCTGCTTCACAATAAGCTTTGGCACAGGCAACCGGGTCGCCTGCGTCGCGTATGTCTACAAAATGGACCCCTTTTACCACCCGCCCGTTCATCATGTCGAGACAGGGCATAATCCTTATCGGTTTCTTATTCATAAGATTGATTTTTCTGTTTTCTATTTTATTTCTTGAAAAATTTGTTGATGGTTTGTTTTCCTTCACGTGAAGTCAGGCTTGCATAATAAAGGCCACGGCTAAGTTTCGAGATGTCGATGTTTAACCTGGTCCCTGAAAATGATTGTTGAGAAATTATGGTTCCGTTGTTGGAATATATCTTCAATATTATTGTTGTGGCATTCCCTGAAACTTCAACAATGAGATTATTTCCAATAACATGTGTATTCATTTTAAATGGTTCAGAGGAAACTTGCTCCAGGCCAACCCTGATGCTGTCGGACCCACTGCAATCCTCATCAATTTGGTTATAGGGGATATCCAAAGCAGAAGGATTGATGGCTGCATTCGTATCGTTGCAATCGAGATTGTTGTCGGACCAATCTTTTGAAGTATAACAACCCAAGGCAGTGAAGTTCGGATTTCCATAGCCATCATGGTCGCTGTCGGCGTAAAGGGTTTTTTTAGGCAGCACTTTTACCGTGATTTCAGCCGAGTCGAAGGTAGGGGCAAAGGCCTCTCCCTCTTGAGCCCCCACATGATAAACAATGGTATGGGTACCCGCACCGGCCAGGGAAGGGGTAAAGGTAGAACCCACAACACCCGGCCCGCTGAATGTGCCCCCTTTGGTGCCTTTCGGGATTAACTGGATTGGTGGATCATCGATGCAACAAACCGAATCGGGACCGTAAAATTTTGCATAAGGAATAATATTGAGTAGCAGCGATGCTTTAATGCTTACATTGCTTTGGTCAAAGGTAATTGGTCCAGAGCAGGATGCAGAAAACGGCCAGGTACGGATGTCGGCCATAAATTCGATGGTCGCATGGAAAACCCCGGCTTCGGTTGGAGTACCCGATATAATGCCACATCCGCTCGAAGGAGCTTCGTATTCGGTTTTATCGGCTACGCCGGAAAGGCCTTTGGGTAATTTGCTGAATGTAATATCGTGCATTTTCAACATTTTGGCGCTAACCCCCTTGTAAAAAATGTCGAGCGAACCGGCATCCATGCAATTGGTAGTGACCCAGAATGAAATATGGTCGGTATAATATTGGTTGACCATGCCATTAATAATGGTCGAATCGCAAATCCCGCCCCATGCCGGAAGTGAAGCCCGGCAATCGGTAGGATGACATTGAGAATAAGAACGGACGGGAACGATGACCCATAACAAAGCAACAACCATAATTGAAGTAAACAAAACCAAGTGATTTTGCTTCCTGGATTTTTTTAAAGATGCTTTTTCCATAACTGCTTCAAACATTTGCCGAATTTACAGAAAGATTTCAAGGAATAAAAAATTCGGCTTAATAATCCATTTTGCCTTTGGTACTTTCAAATTTTACTGATTGTTTATCGAAATATTCTTTCTCAATATTGCCTTTCCACTTGTGATTATTTAAACACAAATACTTGTTGGATAATGCTTAACGTCGATTTATGCTTCCTGAGTATCCAGATTTAATGTCAATTTCAATGGGGATAATAAAATACCGACTGAAATTCATTGATTTCAAGCGGTATTTTATTCATTTCATAGCCTAATTAACCAAAACCCTGCATTGAAGCTCCCCCTCGTGGCTTTTTACCTTTACCAGATACATTCCCTTTTTCAGCTCAGCACGAATTTCCGTTTTATCCTCATTAATAACCTCTTTCCTGAAGACAAGATTCCCGGTAAGTGAAAAAATTTCAACCGTTTTAATTATAGAGGGTGATTCGACCGTAAAATTTCCCGATCTGGCCGGATTGGGGTAAACCTTAAACCCATCGCCTGGTTTTACTAAAGCAAATTTGGCCGATTTTTCATCGTTGTACCAGTGATCAACCCAATTGTGATTGGATTGTAGGGTGTAAAACCGGTTGCCATTGCCACCCAATTCAGGAAATTCGGCCGTATCCCAATTGCCGTTGATGCGTGCTTTGTACTGGATGGTTTCGTTGGCCTGAAACCCAAAGGCGGTGTATTGGTAAATTCCATCCTTGTTCCCGTCATATACATTGACTGTGCCGGTCCAGTTGTTGAAGGTGCCGGCTACATCGATATAATCGTTTTCGGGATTGAAATTTCCTTGTGCGATTTGCCGGTTCATGTTAAACCTGAACGTTATAAAAGCCACCGCGGAGGAACCGTTTTCGCCCATCGGGGTAATAAACGGCTGGCTTTCCCACGCTCCTGATTGGTTAATGCCTGTCGAGACATCTGTTTTCTGAGATGTATAATTTAAGGTTGAAATAGTGGTAAAATTATTCTCATACGAGTCGAACAGTCCTATTGATTCGCCACTGGCGCTTAATTTAAAATTGGCATGGTTCAATCCCTGACGGCCATCTTCATCGGCCCACACAAGGTAGTAATGGTTGGGTTCGATCGTTACATCGGGTAATTCGAACTTGGTTGGATTGGCTAAATCGTCGGTCAGGTATTTCCCTTTCAAGTTAACCGGCTGGTTTCCTGTATTTTTTATCTCGATCCAGTCTTCGTGCCCGCCATAGTTATCGACGATCCCGGTTTTATTGCTGCTCAAAAATTCGGTCAGTACAAGGGAGGTATTGCTCAATCCAAACTGAAGCGAATAAATGCCTACTGATGGTTCACGGGTAGTTTTTCCATCGGTATCGGTTGCTTCGATGTAGTAGTTTAGGGTGGCTGGTTGGTTCAGGGCAGGCAGTTCAGCCACGTACTTATCATCGGGATTTCTGGTTAAAAGTAACGTGTTGTATGCCCCATTATTGGTTTGGTAATAAATCCGGCCGGTAGGATTAGCCTGATCGTCGGTAATGTTTAAATGAATCGTGGTAGGTTGATTCAGTTGCGGAATGGTGTGTACCACATTTTCAATTATAGGTGCAATGGGGCGCAAAACCAATTGCTGCCTGATGCTGTTGATCCGAGTCGTGATAAAAGGTTTTAAACCATATGTCACATGTTTCCCCATGGCTATTGTATACGACTGGTTAAAATTTTCGAAGCTCCAGCCATAGTCCAGTGAACGGTAGGGATCGTTGGCTGCCGGTATGTTGATTTTCGATTTGATGGCATCGATGGTTGAAAAATAGGTGTCGGTTTTGGCGTAAATAGTAAGCAGTTGATTTAAAAAGAAGGAGAAACGATCTTTATAGGTTTGGTTTTCAAAAATTTTCGAAGTTAAAGGCCTGTTTTCCCAGTTGTTCCACCAGTTGTAAATGTCCCGGTTGGCCCAATCAATTCCTGCCCAATCAATCCCGAATGTATTGTCGGTATCGTAAGGGATCAGTTCAAATTTGCCGGTCGACACGTTGTTAAACAGATAATAGTTGTTCTTGTTGAACGAATAAGCATCCCAATGGCCGGTAAATATTTCAACAGCCAGGTAACGCAGAAAGGCATTGACATTGAAGATGGGTTCGATCTTTTCAGGAAACTGATCCGGTGTGGCACTGTTAAGCGCTTTGATAAAGCCAATCAAATCGGAAAAATCGTCTTTGTCGGTATTGGTTTTTAATTCGTACCCGTTTTTCTTATACTCGGTTTTATTGTCTCCCAGATAAGACAAATCAGCCGGATAAAGGCATTTGTACAAATTGCCGAATTTATTTCCAAAGCGGCTTTCAACAAACTCCTCGTCAACATGCTCAACATTGATATACAGTCCGTAATACCGTCTGTTGATGTATACTTCCACATGGTTGCTTCTAGAACCTACCACCTGCATCGATTTAAAAAGGCCCCAGGTCAGGTGGCTCCTGATGATGGAAGGATCGTTGTGTTCTCCGTTAAGGTTCATTTTTTCGATTCCATGAAATTTTTTGCCGGGTGAAAAAGCATTGAACGAAACTTTAAACGATTTTTTGGCCGAATTGCGCGAGGTGTTGCCACGCAGACCAAATCCCACATGTGAGACCGAATCGGCCATACCTGCTGCGGTGTAAACAAACAACGCATCGAACTCCCTATCGGACTGCACATTGTTATAAATCCATTTGAGCGAGTCTTCGTTGACCGTAATATCAACACGAGGAATTACATCGGTTCGAAACACCTTGCCTTCGGCCGGGAACAAGGGCTGGCTAAAAACTTGATTAGTCAGGATAAACAAAAAGAAAAGGAGGATAGAAATTTGCCGCATAGCTTATATTGTTAATTCAAGAGGATAAAGATAAATAATTAGAAACTATTATCAGAATCGCCCTAACAGATGCTTGTTGGAGCCTTGTTTTTATTCCTGATTTTGCGGCTCCATTTCGTTCCCTGAATAACAAGCTTTAATGACAATTTCAATGGGGTATAAAAAAAACCGCCTGAAATTCATTGATTTCAAGCGGTATTGTAAATATTAGTATTTACTTCAGAGCCTCTCATGGGACTCGAACCCACGACCTGCTCATTACGAATGAGCTGCTCTACCAGCTGAGCTAAAGAGGCTTTATTATTTCAAGGCGCAAAAATAAACATTTTCGCGAATTGTATTACTTTCTGTAAATAAGTTTCCCCATTTGGGTGTGGTGCTGGGTCGTGACCCGGTACAGGTACATCCCGTGGTTGATGGCTCCGGGTGCCCAAATCAGTTTCCGGTTGCCTGCTTGTTGTTCTTCATCGGCAAGCACGGCAACAAGCCGTCCTTCTGAACTGAGGATCTCGACTTTTACCTTACCGGGTTGGATAATACGGTACTCGATTGTTGTAAATGCATTAAAAGGATTTGGATAAGCCTGAACGGCTACCTCATTAATCGGCTCTTGCTTCGACAGGATAAAGCCGCCCGATAAGGAACTTTTAAAGGTAGCCTCGGTAAGCGGCGACCAATTGTTCCCTTGTTTGGCCCGGGCTTTTATGGTACCGCTGCCATTCACCCTAAGCACTTTCTGATATTGAACTGCCGATGCCAGGTTAATGCTTCCACCAACATTTCGCGGGTCGCTTCCATTGGTAGTGAAATAAATATCACCGGATTTTGCGGTCATCCCAAGATCGGTGATGCTTTCTATTTTCCCACCATAATGGCTGAATACCGGTGCTTCGAGCGAGGGAAACAGGCCAGCATTTTTAAATTGCTCCAACACTATGTTTGACCTTTGAGGTAAGTATTTATTAATTTGGTTGCTAACCTCAGGTAACCAATGGTCGTTGCGTGTCAGTAGGGAAAATTTGGCCGTTGAAGGGTTCGTATGTACATCGCGCCGGTAATCGCCCCAGCGTGCCGATTCGCCAATGATGGCCAGGTTAATTTCGGCTGCCAGTTTGTTGTACCTTTCCAGGGTAGCTTCGGGGGTAAGTGCGCCGCCATTGAAGAAATGCTTTTGCAGTCGGTCGGCCAGCTTCATCTTGAATTCGCTGCTTTTCTTTAAATTGGTAAAAAAACCGGTGGGATTTCCGCCATTATTCATCGAGAGCAGGTTTTCTTTCACATCAAGCATCGAGGTTTCGGCATCCCAGGCAAAAAAGCGGAAGCCATATATTTGTTCCACGCGGTTACGGGCCGCGATCCAGTTGTTTTTATCCCAATCTTTATTGCCAATGTAAAAGTTGAAGATCATGTAGTCTATAAAATTGTCTACATCGAGCAGGTTATCGTACAAGAGGTTGCGTGTTCCGTTTTCGTTATTTCCCTGAAGTTTCTGGTAAGCTGAATTGGCCGAAAGGTCGGCTTTTATTGCTGTAGCAAATTTGTTCCATGCATCTTTATTGCCGTCAATCAGGCTGTTTTGGTCTTCTATTACATCCCAATCTTCTTCTTTTCCACCCATGTATTCTTCCATGAAATCATCGGCCAGTTTTTCCGAAATATTGAACAAGCCCCAATAGAGCCCGTTGAGGTAAAGGTGAACAAAACGGTTGTGTGCCGAAGGTTGTCCCATGGCCAATTGGGTATTTTTCGTAAAAGGATCGCGTATGTAATCAGCCCTTACCCCTTGGGTCACATCGTTTTTCATCCATGAATAATTATACCCGGCCCTTAGGACGAGGGTGTTGAACGAGTTGGCCGCGTCTTTGTCCTCAAAGAGCCGGAAATTTAGTTTTGTGGGGCCATAATCCTTTTTAAAAGTAATCCTGAAGGAATGTTTTTGCGAATTGCCTGGTTTCCTGCTGTTGCCACCATGCAATTGCAAAGCGCAGTTTACCTGGAAGTTTTGTTTTGTCTGTACATCGATGAATTCAACTGAAGCCGGTCGCTCCCAGTCGATGCCGAGGTTCTTGGGGCAATTGCCGCAATCGCCTGTGTAAATGTATATTCCTCCGCTATTTGGGTCGGTGTTGTGAGAAAAAAGATAGTCGATATTGGTGACTATCGAAAGGGTTGGGACCGACAACAGGGCTTCGTCGATCTGGTCTTTATAGTCGGGATGGTTTACAATTTCTGGGTCCATCTCGTAATCGGCAGGCAAATTGGCTGTTGCTGAAATCGGGCTCCACTCATCAGGATAGCCTGATGGATTGTTTGCTTGCTGCTTAATGCTTTCGATAAAAAAGTAGGTGTGCGATACCACCCGGCTGGTTTTTCCTTCTTGCGAAACAACTACTGCGCTTAAGGGAGTTGTAGTGCTTATGGTTATGGGTTGAGTATATAAGGTACCTGTGCTTTGATCGGGTCGGTTCCCGTTGGTACTGTAATAAATTTTTCCCAGAGCTTGCGGTGCCGAGAGGCTAACCTCGAAGGGGGCGTTATAAAATCCGCGTTCTACGCTGAAGAGCGGCTCCAATACTTGTGAGCCGGCTTGATTTTCTGCACCGGGTGTGGGTTTGTCGAAATACACCAGTTGGCCGTTGTACAAACCAAACGAAATGTCTTTCTGCTGAACGGGAAAGGCATCGTCATAAGAAAATGAAATCGTTTTCAAATCTGGTTCCATCAGGGCAAGATATTCGCCCGAACCGGAGAGTTTAAAGTCGGTATGCAGGTTGCCACTGGCGCTGGCACGGTCCTTTTCTGAAGCAAATATCACAAGATATTGCCCGGGTGCAAGGCTCCTGGCTGGGAACTTCCACTTTCCCGGTTTCTCAGGATTGTCGGTAAGCGACCAACCTGAAAGGTTTATGCTTTGGGTTCCCGGATTATAAATCTCGATCCAGTCGGAAAAATCACCGTCTTCATCTTGCAACACAGAATTGTTTACCGCCAGTATTTCTGTGATCAACACTTTCTGGCTTCCTGCTGAAAAAATTTCAAGTGGAATGATCAACAAAACAATACAAATAAAATTTGCAAGCACGAGATGAGCAAGTTTATGCATGATCTGTAATTTGTTTATTCTGATTTGTACAAAGAAAAAGAAAATGACCGAATAGTGAAAACGTTTACAACCAATTTTCATTTCCTTTTTGTTCGATTGCTTTTCAAAAAAATTGTAAAAAAAACTATCTTGTAGGCATGAATAAACTAACTGCGATGAACAACCTTAAAGAATATATTGAAAAGCATGGTGAGCGTTTTATTAGCGAGCTTTTTGAACTGATCCGTATTCCTTCTGTCAGCTCTGAAAAAGAACATGATGGCGATGTGGCCCGTGCTGCTGAATACCTTAAAATCAAATTGCTGGAGGCTGGAGCCGACAAAGCCGAAGTATTCCCCACTGCGGGGCACCCAGTGGTTTATGCCGAAAAACGAATTGATCCTGAAAAACCTACTGTGTTGGTATATGGGCATTATGATGTGATGCCTGTCGACCCCCTGGCTTTATGGAACAGTAAGCCCTTCGAACCTGAAATTCGGGAGGGGAAGATATGGGCCCGTGGTGCCGATGACGATAAAGGTCAATTGTTTATGCATCTTAAAGCTTTCGAGTACATGGTAAAAACGAACACATTGCCATGTAATGTCAAGTTTCTGATCGAAGGTGAAGAAGAAATTGGATCAATCCACCTGGCTGAATTTTGCAGGGTTCACAAGGAAATGCTCCAAGCTGATGTGATTTTGGCTTCCGATACCACAATGATTGCT
>CAZSIK010000008.1:0-2606 GCA_964606515.1 uncultured Prolixibacteraceae bacterium | reverse complement strand
GATATTCCTTCGATTACAACAGGTCTTAGGGGCTTGTCGTATTGGCAGGTAGAGCTTACCGGCCCCGATCGTGATCTTCATTCCGGTTTGTTCGGGGGTGCTGTAGCCAACCCGGTTACTATTCTGGCCAAACTAATTGCACGTTGTTTTACCCGCGAGAACCATATCGCCATTCCCGGCTTCTACGATCGTGTTATTGAACTAGCCCCCGAAGAGCGGGCTTTGATCAACCAACGGCCCTTCGACAAGGAGGCCTATAAACAGTCGATCGGTGTCGAGAAACTCTATGGCGAAATGGGCTTTACAACCCTCGAACGGGTGGGGACCAGGCCCTCGCTCGACGTGTGTGGTATTTGGGGTGGATACACGGGCGAAGGGGCTAAAACGGTACTTCCCTCGAAAGCTTTCGCTAAAGTTTCTGCGCGACTGGTTGCCAACCAAGACCATCACGAAGTGGCCGAATTATTTGAATGGTTCCTGAAAAGCCTGGCTCCAAAATCGGTAAAAATTAAAGTCGAATACTTACACGGTGGCCAGCCTTATTATTGTCCCATCGACCACCCCGCTTATCTGGCCGCTGAAAAAGCACTGCTGAATACCTTCGGTAGAAAACCCATACCGGTGAAGAGCGGGGGAAGCATCCCCATCATAGCCGAACTTGAAGAAATTTTAGGTATTAAAACCATTTTGATGGGCTTTGGCCTCGAAAGTGATGCCATTCACTCGCCAAATGAAAATTTTCCAATTGCCAACTTCTTTAAAGGGATTGAAACTATTCCTTGGTTTTATTATTACTACGCTGGTTAAACTTGTCAAATTGTAAAATGATTATATAGGCATCGAAAAGATGCCTTTTTTATTTATAGCCCTTCGAAAAAAGGGGGATAATGTTATATATATGTTTTATATTCGAATTAGATAATAAATAAAATGGGGGTATAATAAAAAAAATAAAAAAAATACATCAATTTTGAATTGACTTTTTTTTATCGATGACCCCTCTAAAAAGGGGTATTCAAAAATTTAAGCAATTAAATCTTGAATTGATCCTAAAAAAAATAGTAACGTGATCCGATCAACAAACAAAATGTAAAGAATCTTTTAAAAAACGGAACAATTTTCTTAATAATAAAAAAAAAGAAGACATAAATGAATGAAATAAAAAATAAACCTATACATTTGCCATTGATATGTGAATATACTAAGCAAAAAGGAGCTTAGAATAAAAAATAACTGACAAAAAGATAAATTTATAAAATAACAACAATAAAAAGACACAACACTATGTCAACCTTCCGTTATGCAGCTTACAAAAAGCTATTAGAAAGAAAACCCATCGAGGTGAAGAGAGAAGCAGAACTAACCTCCGATTACTATGGAATGTCGGTTTTCGACCGCCCCAAAATGAAAAAGTATTTGTCGAAAGAAGCATACAAAGCCGTATGCGATGCAATCGACAACGGGACTACCATCGACCGCCGCCTGGCCGATGGGGTTGCTATTGGCATGAAAGCCTGGGCCATGGAGAATGGCGCTACCCACTACACACACTGGTTCCAACCCTTAACTGATTCAACTGCTGAAAAACATGACGCTTTTATCGATCACAACGAGAACGGGGGTGTTGTTGAAGCTTTTTCAGGCAAGTTGTTGGCACAGCAGGAACCTGATGCATCGTCGTTTCCAAGTGGCGGTATCCGCCAAACATTCGAAGCAAGGGGCTATACTGCGTGGGATGTTTCGTCGCCTGCTTTTATCGTGGGGTCTACTCTTTGTATCCCTACCATATTTATTTCGTATACCGGCGAAGCCCTCGATTACAAGGCCCCCTTGTTGAAATCGCTTGCTGCTGTTGACAAGGCTGCTGTAGATGTTTGCCAGTACTTCGATAAAAATGTTAGCAAAGTAACGGCTAACCTTGGGTGGGAACAGGAATATTTCCTGATCGACGAAGCTTTGTATAAAGCCCGTCCCGACCTGGCGCTTACTGGAAGAACCCTTCTTGGCCATTCTTCGGCAAAAGACCAACAGCTCGAAGACCACTATTTTGCTTCAATCCCTGAAAGAGTTACCTGTTTCATGACCGAACTCGAGAATGAATGCTACAAACTGGGCATCCCCATTAAAACCCGTCATAACGAAGTGGCACCAAACCAATTTGAGGTTGCTCCAATCTTTGAAGAATGTAACCTGGCCAACGACCATAACCTGATGCTGATGGACCTGATGCACAAGGTGGCTCGTCATCATGGCTTCGCTTGCCTGTTGCACGAAAAACCCTTCGCAGGGATCAATGGCTCGGGAAAACACAACAACTGGTCGTTAAGTACCAATACAGGTGTAAACCTTTACTCGCCAGGGAAAAATCCACGGGGGAACATGCAGTTCCTTACCTTCGTGGTAAATACCCTTATGGCAGTGTATAAACATCAGGATCTGCTTAGGGCCAGTATTTTAAACGCACAGAACCAACACCGTCTCGGGGCCAACGAAGCACCTCCGGCTATTTTATCCTCTTTCCTGGGTACAGAGGTTAATAAGATGCTCGATATGATCGAGAACAACGTTACCGACAAGAAGATGACCCCGGAAGATAAAACTGCGCT
>CAZSIK010000007.1:21203-32617 GCA_964606515.1 uncultured Prolixibacteraceae bacterium | reverse complement strand
TAAAATTTGGAAAGATACATCAGCTCGTAATAACAAGCGCTGTTGTCGATTGTGCAATCTTTGTTGCCGGGTTTTGCTGCGATCAAAGCATCTTTCTGGCTTTGACTGAGGACCAACTGCATATTGGTATTTTTAGGCCATCCGCCAATGTTTTTTTGATAAAGCATAACATTTTCGGCAATACGGATTGCTTCGGCCGAGCTCCACCAGGCTGTGTTCTGGTCGCTGCACCTGCCCCGTACCACATCGCTCCAGCTTGCATCCAACACTTTGGCTGCCTGTGAACCTATAACTGAACCGAATAAAATAAAAACCAGGATTAACAGCTTACTTTTTTTCATCTTACTACTTCTTTGCTTTCTTATACTTATAAAATATCCTTTCTCTTTTCTTTTCAATTGAAAGTCCAACTTCCTGCAATTAAAACACCCCCTTTTCATTGGGGGTCAAAGGTACAGCATGAGTTTTAAAAACCATTCGGCTCAGCACACATTCTTAGTTCTATCCATCCCACATTGAAGAAATGACCCCCAATAAAACGGGATCAGTGTCGATTTGACCCTACTGAAAAAGCGCATTTACTAATTCGCCCAGCTTGATTGTATCTACATTTGATCTCTATTTTTCAATCAAAGCAATTCTTTTATTCAATTTAAATGATTAACCATGAAGAAAAATTTACTTTTTATCGCATTTTTATTTATAGGATGGTATTCCTATTCAGCAAGTATAAACGTGACCCCTGAGAATTATGTCGAAGCGCTGGGTACTGCAGCCAACGGCGATGTACTCTTGCTCGATGCCGGCACGTATTCAACCGCGGTGAATTTCCCCGTGGGCAAAACAATCACGCTCCAAAAGTCAGCTACAGCAGCAACCCTGCCACTCTTAACTTTTGCCTGGGCAACAAGCGATATCCCAATTGCTGGCAGCGGACTGATCCTCGATGGACTTGAAATTACATTAAACAATTCCTATTACATCCAGTTTCCCGCCAACAGTGTGCTCGATAAATTCGTTTTCCGTAACTGTGTAATCAGCAACATTAACCGTTGTTTGGTCAGGGCTTCAAACTCGCCCACCACAATCGGGGAACTCACCATCGACAATTGCATCATTAAAGACTGCGGTTCGGGCGGATACAGCCTATTGTACAGCAAGGCTGAAATCAGTACGGTTACGATAAAAAATACAACCCTGTACAATTATCAAAGCGAGGGTCTTCTTTTGTCACAAACAGCCCAAACCAACACCCTTGTTTTTAACATGAGCAACAACACGCTCTTCCAGTGTGGAAAAGATGGAGCCTACGCTTGGTGCACCATTGTTGGTTCGGGGGCATCGTCGACCTACAACATTTCAAACAACATCATCTGCAAACCCTTTTCGCCGGTAAGCACCCGTACTACTATAGCAGTACCTGCAGGATCGGGTACGGTTACCTGCAAAAATAACCTCGTAATCGATTATCCCAATTTCGCGACGCCTCCTGCCGCAGGATGGGACGCAGCGAACAATGTAGAAGAAACTGGGACCAATTATTTTAAAGATGCGGCCAATTACGATTTTACCCTGGTTCCTACTTTTTCATTTAAGGGCACCGACGGAAAATTCATTGGAGCTGAACGTTGGTGGCCATCGGGTACATCGTCCATCAAACAAATCAGCGAGCCCGCTGTAAGCATTGCATACCACAGGGGCATGTTCTGCATCGAGTCGTTTGAAACCATCGGATTGGTTGAGGTAATCGACCTCAAAGGCAACAGGTTATTTTCCGAAAACTTCAATTCGGGCCAGGCTGTATTTGAGTCGCCCAATTTAAAGAAGGGAGTTTATCTTGTGAACGTGAGAAACAGGAAAAATACTGCCATCCAGAAAATTTGCATCAGAGAATAAGGATTGGAATTCAAATTTGTAAATACGGAATCGATCGAGCAGACCTAAATTGTGAGAATAGGTATTCAGCCAGTAAAAATAGGAGGTTCGATTTCCCCACCTTTCGGGTTTTGGTTGTAAACTGACCCGTTGATCGCGAAAACCACGAATACAAAATCGAGCCTCCTAATTTTTTGCCAAGCATCGAGGACTCAATATATTTTAAGATAACGACTAGCAGATAGACTCAGGCTCGTTCCTTAGCAATTTGTTCAAGCGATTTCCCTGAAGTGTCGGGCATAAAGAAGAAGCCCACAGCGCCACTGATAAGGAGAAAGATCGCCAACAAACCTGCTAAAGGTTTTATTCCAATATCTGCCAAAACCGGAACAAAGAAACTCCATACGCCCAATATGGTACGGCTAATTCCAAAAGTTAAACCCTGAGCCGTGCTACGGAGCATTGTCGGGAATAATTCCTGACTGAATACTTTATAAAAAGCTTCTCCGGCTAAAGCCGCTCCTGATGAAAATAGCAAAACATTGGCAATGATTACGGGAATTGTAAAAGGAAGGAACAGGAGCATACCATAAGCAGTAATTTGCATAATCGCCCCAACTATCCAAATTGTTTTTCTTGTTTTGTAACTCCTGTCGGAATGAGGCATGAAGATAAAGAGTGTCATAAAAATACAAATAATGAATCCGGCACTTGAAAATCCGGTACTTACTACTTGCCTCAAAACTTCATTGTCTATATTCACGAATTTAGAAATGATGTATGGATTGAAATTACCAGCTGTACCAGCAGCCAGATTCCAGAATAGATAGATGACCGCAGTATAGACAAGTGCTTTTAAATTAGAACCAGAAAATAATACCTTGATATTAACCTTTGCTGTTTTTGAAGCCTCTTTCCATCGTGTCGATTCAGCAAGACTTCGCCGTAAGTACCAGGTAACAATGGCAACAATAAACAGATGGAAGAATACGATTCGGATTCCCAGGATTTCAAGCTTGGCAAGCGACATCGCCAACCAAAGTACCACAACCGGTCCGAAGCTCCATGCCACCTGGGTAAAACCAAGTAATTTCCCCCTGGCTTTATCGGGTGCCGCTTCGCCAACAAAAGCAAGAGAGGTTGGTACATCAGTCCCTACAGCCACACCAATTATAAAGGTTCCGGCAAAGAGCATTACAGGATTCATTGCAAATACAATGAGCAGAATGCCTAATGCATAAACAAGCAGGTCGATCTGATAAATTCGTTTACGCCCGAGTTTGTCACCCAGACGACCGCCAATAAAAGCACCAACAGCGCATCCAATGGCGTTGGGCCCAATCGCGGCTAAAATCCCTAAAGCGCTATCGGTCAAACCCAGGAACTTTTGGAAATAGGTATACCCGGCACCTAATGCAACAATAGAACCGGCATCGAGGTAGGAAGCCATTCCGGCCAATGCCGACGCTTTCCATTGTTCTTTCGTAATTTTATCACCTTGTAGATCGGCAACAGTTTGAATTCGCCCAGTGTTTTTGATTTTTTCTTCCATGAATTTTTTGTCTGTTTACGGTTTGTTCCAAATCAATTTCGACTGTTCCAAATAATGGGTCTGCAAGATAACCAGTAATTGAATTTTTTCAACAATGTTTTATTTTTTTTTACCAAGTAAAAAGTGGTACCTGTTGGATAAAATTCAACAATATAAAATTTTCACAAGCTTAGTCAGGTGCATTTCATTCAATAAGGAGAAATTGATCTACACCCCCTGCGATAGGATCGATGTTTATCGCAAGCATTTGCTGGGGTGCAACAAATTATTTCATAAAACGATCATAGCATGATGGCTTTGGTTTGTATTAGCTTCATACTTGATTATTCAAAATGATTTCGCTATGAAAAATTTGCACTATTTTATTTTTGCTGTATTATTGCTATTGGGCAACGTAACAATCAACACGGCCCTTGCTGCCGAAAAGCCCATGAATGCCGATTTTGTTGTTGCCCCCGATGGTTCGGGCGACTTCACAAAGATCCAGGATGCTATCGATGCTGTCCCTTCAAATAACGAACGCCGCACGGTGGTCTACATCAAACGTGGACTGTACAATTCCGAAAAACTAATCATTCCTGCAAATAAGAAGAACATCACTTTTATCGGTGAAAGCCGCGAGGAAACCATTATCAGTTACCACATTTTCGACTGTACAACCGGGAAGTGCCCAAGCGAAGACGCGGCCAAATGGGTGGGCGACAATATCCGCACCTCGGCTACGCTCACCATCATGGGCGACGGTTTTCGGGCAGAAAACCTGACCATCGAGAATACTGCAGGACCGGTGGGCCAGGCTTTGGCCATCACCGTGCAGGCCGATAAAGTGGTGTTTTTAAATTGTGATATAAAAAGCTATCAGGACACCATTTACCTTTGGACAGCCGGTAAACGTTCGTATTTCGAAAACTGCATGGTTTTGGGCCGTACCGACTATATTTATGGCGCAGGCATTGCTTTTTTTAATAGATGCGAAATCCGAAGCTGGGGAGGAGGTTGGATTACTGCACCTTCGACCCCGAAAACCCAGCCTTATGGTTATGTTTTCTATGAGTGCAGACTGACCTATGCACTTAACAGTCCACGTGCCGGCGACGATGATGCTATGGTTGCATTGGGCCGTCCCTGGCACGAGTACCCAAAAGTAGCCTGGCTTTATTGCGATTTCTGCCAGGAAATCAACCCTGCAGGTTGGCCTACCACCTGGGATATGAGTTATGCTACAACCAGCATCGACCTTCACCTGTACGAATATAAAAACACCGGGCTCGGTGCCGATATGAGCCAGCGTTCCAACTGGGCAGGAATACGTGCCCTTACCGATGCCGAAGCGCTTAACTATACGGTCGGTAAGGTAATGGGGGGAAGCGATGCTTGGGATCCCACTGCCGAAGCACCCATCTCGAAAAGTTATCACTGGAAGGGACAAAGTAGCTCAAGCAGCTGGTTGCAAAGCGGCAACTGGTTGCCCGAAGGGGTTCCCGCAAAAGGCGAATCGGCCGAAGTGAGTGGAACCGCCACCATTACTGCCGATGGCGGCACTTTCGATGCCGACCTCAATTTGAAAGACGGTGCCATGCTGATGGTAACAAACAACAGTACAGCTACCTATATTTCAGTATTGAACGGGATAATCATGGCCGGGGGCGATGTGGCACTCAACGGAAAAATATCGGTAAAAGCACCTACCGAAATTAACTCAAGCGCCAATTTTACCTTGAACGCGCAATTATTGGGCATCCAAACCATCAATAAAACCGGTAGCGGTAAGTTGATTGTCAACGCCAACAACGATGATTTTTCAGGAAACTGGGTTATTGAAGCTGGTTCACTCGAAGCAGGAATGGCCAATTCACTAGGAAAAGGGAACATTACAGTAAAAAGCGGAGCAAGCCTGATTGTGAAAAACAGCAACGTCATCCAGCCCCAATCGCCGCTAAAGATCGAGAACGGAGCTTCGCTGGTTTTGGATGCTACTATAACCATCAGCGAATTTTTTATTGGCGGTACCTTGCAGCCTCTTGGCGAGTACAGTGCAACAAGCAATCCTGGTCTGATCAGTGGAACCGGGAAAGTGATCATTGGTCGCCCGACCTCGTTCAGTTTCATTGGCGGTTCAAACGGCAACTGGGACAACCCGGCGCACTTCAGCCCGGCCCTGATGCCCGAAGCAGGTGAAACTGTTTATGTTGAACGCGAAATGGAAACCACCAGCACTGCTTTCCCGGCCAATATTGTTTTGGTGCAGGATAAGGGCGCCATTCGGATGCGTGGCGACCACAAATGTAGCGGCACCATTACCATGCAAGACAATACCCGGATTTCGTACGCCACAGGCGGTACAGGCTTCAAGTTGGATGCGCCAATTGTGCTCGGTGGCGATGTGTTGATGTCGATGAACAGTTCAAACGCCGCGGGAAACTCGCTAAGCCTGCTTGGCCCCATCACGGGCAGCAAAAAAATTGTCGCCATTCACAGCCGTGATGTAGCCACCACCGCCACATTGATTCTTGGAGGCAACAACTCGCTGTTCGATGGAATCTGGGACCTTACCCGTTTAGGCACCAATGCCGGAGCTGTTACAGCCATGAAGGGCATCAGTGCCAATGCATTCGGACGGGGTAAAATCGAAGTGGCCGCGCGGAATAAAGTTTACTTCGAGCATCCCCAATGTACCGGATTGAACACTGAACTCAAATTAGCCAGTGGAGCTGTCGCCGTAGTAGAAAGCGAGGTGATTCTGGGCAAACTCACTTTAGGGGCAACCGAATTTACCTCGGGTACTTTTTCGGCTACCAGTCATCCCGATTATATTCAGGGCGCAAAATCGATTATTGTTGGGGGCACCTCGACACAAAAAAACATTCAGGGCAAGGTATTTCATTTCTCTAACAACACCATCTTCTTGATAGGGGAAAGCGTGAATGCCACTATTTTCAGTTTAAGCGGAAGCAGGGTAAGCGAACGTATCGAAAGCAAGGCCTATTCGGTCAACCATTTGAAACCAGGCATTTACTTGATAAAATATCAAACCGAAGCCGCCTCGGGTATCGAAAAAATCAAGATAGAGTAATATTTTCCTGTTTTCGTCATTGGCACAAAGGCTACTGCGTTTTTCGTACCCAAGTATTGAATTTTCCACAACCATGATTAACTTCCTTCTCCAATTTTCTCGACATACTCCTTGGGCGTAAAACCATAATATTCCTTGAAGCATCTGGCAAAATACGAAGGGCTCGAGAACCCGACCATATAAATTACTTCCGATATGGTCCGTTTTTTTTGAAGGAGCATGTTGGCCGCGGTTTTCAGTCGTTGGTTTCTGATGAACTCTTTTGCCGTTTGCCCGGTAAGTGCTTTTATCTTCCGGTAGGCCTGATTGGGGCTGATCCCCATCTCGTGACTGAAACGTTCAACATCGAACACCGGGTCATCGAGAAAGCGGTTCACGGTTTCGACCGCGTTTTTCAGGAATACTTCGTCGAGCGAAGAAAGTTCAATATTTTCGGGTTCAAGAAGTTGCTGGGTTTTAATTTTTTCGTGCGCAATTTTTTGATTATCAAGGATGTTTTGAATTTTCAGTTTCAGTGCCATCAAGTTAAAAGGTTTGCAGATGTAATCGACAGCTCCCATCTTCAAGCCTTTAATTTCATCGTCGTGCATGGTTTTGGCCGTAAGAAAAATAATAGGGATGTGCGAAGTGCTTAATTCTTTCCGCAGAAGCCTGCACAACTCGAAGCCATCCATTTCGGGCATCATGATATCGGAGACAATCATGTCGGGATTTTGCTTCCGTGCTTGTTCGAGCGCTTCCTTCCCGTTAAAAGCCGAAACCAAATGATACTGTTGTTTAAGCCCGTCGACAATAAAGTGGTTCAGGTCGTGATCGTCCTCTGCAATCAATACTACCGGGTGTTTGTGAGGTTGGTCGCCAGAGATTCTCATAACCTGAGGCTCATCAAAGCTTGGCCCTTTCTGAAAACTTCCGGCCGATGCCGCCTTGTTTTCAACAGCTGCGATGGGTGAAGGCACCTGAGCCAAGGGAACTGGAATTAGCACTTTAAAACAAGTCCCTTTCCCAAGTTCACTATCAACATTGATAATCCCCTGATGCTGTTCAACAAAAGCCCTGGTCAGGTACAGGCCAATGCCTCCGGTGCTTTGGGTTTTTTTCTGGTGGGTTTGAAAAAAGCGTTCAAAAACTTTTTCTTTATTTTCTTCCGAAATGCCAATCCCTGTATCTTCCACTTCTATTACCAATTTCTTTTCCTGCCCTTGTATTTCAATTCCCGAACGAATCGTAATACGGCCTCCGTCTTCAGAATATTTAAATGCATTCGACACCAGGTTAAAAAGCACTTTCTCGATCTTGTCAGGATCGACATATACCCTGATTTCAGGGGAAGTAAGCACTAATTCAAATTCAATATTTTTGGATACGGCTATGGGCCTGAACGATTCAAAAACCTCGTTCAGCAGGGTCACCATATTAGTTTCCTGAGGCAAAAATTCCATTTTCCCCTTCTCTACTTTTCTAAATTCCATCAGTTGGTTAACCAATCTGAGCAGTTTTTGCGCGTTGCGTTGGATCAGTTCGGCCTGTTTTACAATCTGGTTCGATTTCCCCTTCGATTCGATGATTTCTTCGGCAGGCCCCAGGATCAAGGTCAGGGGGGTTCTGAACTCATGGGTGATGTCGGTAAAAAAGCGGCTCTTCATTTCGTCAAGTTTCTGGGCTTCTTCTTTTTGCATCCGTTCTATAAGCAGTCGTCCTTTTTCACGCACCTGAATGATCGAGTATTCTTTAAAAAAGTACAATAAGCCCATGATAACTACGAAGTAAAACAGGTAAGCCCAGAGGGTTTTCCACCAAGGTGGGCTTATCGAAAGGGAGATGAGTTGTTTCTCTGCACTCCAAACCCCATCGCTGTTGGCGGCCTTTACTAGAAACTTATACTTTCCATGAGGGATGCTGGTATAGGTTGCCGTGTTTCGTGAACCTACCTGGTTCCACTCTTTATCGAACCCTTCAAGGAAATAAGCATAATTGTTTTTCCCAGGGTTTTTGAAGTCCATTGCCGAGAACACGAAAGTGAGGACCCGGTCTTTGTGCGAGAGCCTGATTTTGGAAGAATGCGGCACCGATCCCTCAACACGGAACCTTTTGTGTTTTACACCAAGCTCCTCGATGCTTTCGTTCGAAATCATCACATCGGTAAGGCAAATATCGGGTGGGCATGAATGTTTGAAAATGCTGTCGGGGTGAAAGACGATAAACCCGTTTCCCCCGCCAAAGAGGAAGTCTCCGTTTGAAGTTTTCAACGCAGAATTCCTTTCAATACGGATATTTTGAAATTCTTTTGTAAAGTGCTCGTTTACAATTTTCCCTGATGCTACATCAAACTCAACCATACCCCGGTACAATACCAGCCACAGTTTTTTTGAATCCGACTCCAGAATATTCAATATTATTTCATCCTTGAGGTGCTGTATTGAAGGGAAGCCTTCGAAAAAAAAGGAATTGTTTCCATCGGGCAGCACTTGTTCCTTCTTTTTATTCAGCCCGGCATTGGTGCCAATCCACATATCTCCCGAAGAATCTTCCAAAAGACAGTTGATCACGTTGTCGTTGATTGAATGCATGTCGGGCAGGGAATAGAAATATTTACGGAAGGTTTCAGTTTCAGGATCAAAGCAATTTAATCCATTTTGGGTACCAATCCAAACCAGCCCGTCCTGATCTTCGAGCACAGCCCTGATGTTGTTGTCGCTGATAAAGGTTTCGCTCTTACCCATACTGTAATGCTTAACCGAAGCTTGTCCGTCGGTGTAGGTCAGTTTGGCAAATCCGGTCTGCATGGTGCCGATCCAAATCACCCCTTTGTATTTCGATGAGCAGCAAAGGTTTCCCACCTTATTTCCCGGCAACGCAGCTCCTGTTTTTTGGTTGAAATACACTTTTTCGGGATCATTAAAAGTGGGTGCCGATTTTTCTTTAAACAAAACCAAACCGGCATCTTCGGTACCAATCCAAAGGCCTTCGTTGTTTGAAGCCAACGAAAGTACCGAATTAGAAAGGTAGGAAGTACTTCCTTGCAGGTATGAAATTGGACCATATTCCTTAACCAGCTTGTAATTTTGTCCTGCTGGTTCATAAAGCATCAGTTGATGGGAAGTCCCAATCCAAATTTTACCGTCTTGTTCGGCAAACGACCTGACATTGGAATCGATTCTCCTGCCATTCTCGATCCGATTGGTTTTATACCGAGCAATTCCTGTTTTTATGATATTGGCCTTATTGATTTTGGAACTGCCCACCCATAAAATGCCCGATCGGTCGACAAAGATGGAGGAAATGTTGTTGCCCGAGAGGCTGTAAGGATCGCTCAAATCGTTTTGATAATGCTGAAATACAACATTTTCTGGCAATTCTTTCTGCTGTTCACGGGAAAGCAGGTTGAGCCCGTTGCTCCAGGTCCCGATCCAAAGATTGCCAAAATGATCGTAGTACAAGCGGTACACTACATTCGAAGACAGGCTACCCGGCTCTCTACCTGCCCGATAATGGACAAAGCGGATCTGGTCCTTGTCGGGATGCACATATACCCTATTGAGTCCGCCACCCCAGGTGCCCAGCCACAAAGTGCTGTCATCCGACTCGCATATTTGTGTGATTACCGAATGGCTTACACTGCTTTGCCTGTTTTTGTCGTTGGGCAGGTAGCGAACATAACTACCGGTTTTTCGGTCGAAGTTGATCAAGCCATAATAGGTGGCAATCCAAAGGTTCCGCCGTGAATCCTCGTGGATGTCGCTCACATTTTCATTGGCAAGAAAATGTTCGGTTTTCCCGCTTTCGGGATCAAGCAAGTAGAGTCCCCCGTTCCAGGTTCCGATCCAGATTTTCTTTTCGTGGTCTTCGTGAAGGGCGATGATCCGGTTTTCGAAGGGATAGCGTTTCAATTTTTTTGTCGAGGGATCCAAACAGTTTAAGCCCGATGAAGTACCGATCCAAATATTGCCTTGGTGATCCTGCATCAGCTCAACCACTTCCCGGTTGCTGATGGTCGTCGAATCGTGGTAACTAGGCCTGAAAATCTCACACTGATAACCGTCGTAACGGTTTAAGCCATTCCAGGTCCCGATCCAGATAAAACCTTTGTTATCCTGCAAAATCGCATTGGCCTTGCTGCTTGTAAAACCATCGTCGATCGACAATTTGTCGAAATCGATCCGGTTCTGGGCAAATAGGGCTGAAATCCAAAATAGAAAAAAAAGCAGTACAAGTTTAATTTTTATCATTTCAACCAGTTTATTCAAGTTACATCGGGAACCAAAAGTGCGTTTCACCTTAACGCACATTTTAAAGCTTTAAAAATAGCATTTTCGCACAAGAAAACATCTAAGCTAAAAAATTGGGCCTTGTATAAAAATGAATTTTTAGGGCCAAAAAAAAATGCAAGAAAATTGATTTCCTTTCATCATTTATCGGATTTATTCTATTCATGACAGTAATCTCTTCACATATTTGCAACACGATGGTGTTGTGGTTCTTTTTGCAATAAACAACTAACAATCATCAATTTATGAATTAACTATACTACTAACTTATGATTCTGCGGTTTTATACATTATACTTTCTTATTTTATCCATCCTGCCTTTAGGAAGGTGGACCAAAATAGAACTTTATAATAATGAGGAAGATGACCTTCCCAAAACCATCCAAAACCCCAGGCTGATCGAAGGAATGAAACTGATTTGGCACGATGAATTCGATAAAGAGGGAAAACCCAATCCAGCGAATTGGGGTTTCGAATACGGATTTGTAAGAAACCAGGAGCTGCAATGGTACCAAGCCCAGAATGCCCAATGCAAAAATGGAGTATTGCTGATCGAAGCCAAAAGGGAGAAAATTGCCAATCCCAATTATAACGCCATCAGTACCGATTGGCGCAACCATAGGGAATATGCCCAGTACTCTTCAGC
>CAZSIK010000007.1:2387-21193 GCA_964606515.1 uncultured Prolixibacteraceae bacterium | reverse complement strand
TTCACACCAGGAGCCTTCAGGAATTCAACGGAGAGGGATATTTCGAGTTCAGGGCTAAAATTGATACCTCAATGGGTTCCTGGCCGGCAATATGGCTGTTGGGAACCGAAGGAAGGTGGCCCTTCTGTGGGGAGATTGACGTAATGGAGTTTTACCGCATTAATGATTCGCCTACAATTTTGGCCAACGTGGCCTGGGGTTCCGACAAGACATACAACGGGAACTGGGACAGCGGGAAAGTTCCATTAAAAAAGTTTTTAGACGAAAAATCCGGATGGGCTGAACAATTTCATATCTGGACCATGCATTGGGATGAAAAAGAAATCAGGTTGGGCCTCGATGGCACCTTGATCAACACCATAGAACTCGAAAAAACGATCAATCCTGATGGGGTCAACCCGTTCACCACCAGCAAGAAATTTTACATCCTACTCAACCTTGCCATCGGCTCTAACGGGGGCGATCCCTCGAACACCAAATTTCCCATCCGTTACGAAGTCGATTATGTACGGGTGTACCAAAAAAACAAACAGGAACCCAAAGAGGAATACAAAGAATAAATAACTATAAACCAATTTTCTATGATGAGAACTCAAGTACAAGAACCTTGTCCATCGCAGCAGGGGCTACGAAGCATCCCAAGAGGATTCTTCTTGCTTGGCCTTTCTTTTTTATTGCTGTGCCTGCTTGCCCCCGATGTGTTGGGGCAAAACACAAGGACCATTAAGGGGATGGTGATCGGCACCGATGGCCAACCTATTCCCGGGGCTACTATCGTGGTAAAATCGACCACCATAGGCACCATTACCGATTCTGACGGGTACTACACCCTGACTAAAGTTCCGGAAAAGGCAACGTTGCAGGTTTCGTTCGTGGGGATGAAAACCCAGGAAATTGCCCCGGGCCGAAGCACCCTTATAAATGTAGTGCTCGAAAGCGAGAGCAAAGGGATCGACGAAGTGGTTGCCGTAGGTTTTGGCGTTCAGAAAAAAAGCAGCATGGTAAGCTCCATTTCCACCTTGTCGTCGAAGGAATTAAAGGTTTCGACCAGCAACCTTACCACTGCCCTTGCCGGTCGCGTGAGTGGTTTGGTATCGTACCAACGTAGCGGGGAGCCCGGACAGGACAATGCCGAGTTCTTTATCCGCGGTTTGGGAACCTTTGGCGCAGGTAAGGTCGATCCGCTGATCCTGATCGACGGGATTGAGTCAAGTCCAACCGACCTGGCCCGCTTGCAACCCGACGACATCGAGTCGTTTTCGGTTTTAAAAGATGCTACTGCAGCAGCAGTTTATGGAGCCAGGGGAGCAAATGGCGTGGTGCTGGTCACAACCAAATCGGGTTTGGCGGGCAAAACAAAATTTACCTTCAGGGTCGAAAACAGGATTTCATCGAATACCCGAAACTTCCAACTGGCCGACAACATCACGTATATGAACCTGGCCAACGAAGCCGCCCTTACCCGCGATGCCAACTCGGTTCTCCCCTATTCCCAATCCAAAATCAATCACACCATCGAGGGCGACGACCCGTACCTCTACCCCAACAACAACTGGATCGACCAACTGGTAAAAGACTACACCAACAACCAGGCCTATAATTTCAGTGTCAGCGGGGGGAGTCCAAATGCAAGGTATTATGTGGCAGGAACCCTCAATGTTGATAACGGGGTGTTGAAGGTCGACCAGTTAAACAATTTCAACAGCAACATCAAGCTGATGAATTATTCTGTACGGTCGAACATCAACCTTCAGCTTACCCGCACCACCGAAGCCATCATTCGTATGTATGCCCAGTTCGACGATTACAATGGCCCAATTGGCGGTGGTGCGGCTACTTTCCGCAGGGCTATTTGGTCGAACCCGGTTAAATTTCCCGGGAAATATCCCTCGGAATATATGCCTTATGTAAGCCACCCGCTTTTTGGTGGTGCGCCCATCGGATTTGGGATTAATCAATTATTAACCAATCCGTACGCCGAAATGGTTCGTGGGTACCAAACCTACAAATCGTCGTCAATCCACCCCCAGTTTGAAGTAAAGCAAGACTTGGGCATGGTACTTCCTGGTTTGAAAGCAAGGGCTATGGCTTATGTAAAAAGATACTCCTACTTCAGGGTCGAAAGGTCGTATAACCCATTTTATTACTCGGCCCAGCAAAACCCTGCCGACGGATCCACTATGCTGACAGTTCTCAACGATGGAGGTACTTATTCGATTGGCACAGTGGGAACCGAATACCTGGGCTTCAGTGTAGGCGACAAAAAAATCGATGCACAACTTTACTTCGAAAGTGCCCTCGATTACTTGCACACCTTCAAAGAAAAACACGAAGTCTCGGGCCTGTTGATCTTCCTTTTGTCGAATTACCAAACGGGGGCAGCCGAAACACTGCAAACGTCGCTCGAGAAAAGAAACCTCGGTTTGTCGGGGCGTTTTACCTACTCGTACGACAAAAGATACCTTGCCGAATTTAATTTTGGCTATAACGGAACTGAGAAATTTGCCCGTAACCACCGTTTTGGTTTCTTCCCATCGATTGCGTTAGGATATAACCTCTCGAACGAGAAATTCTTTGCTTTACTGAAAAGGAGCATCACCAATCTCAAATTCAGGGCTTCGTACGGATGGATTGGCAACGACCAAATCGGCTCCGACCGCGACCGCTTCTTCTACCTTTCGGAAGTTAATTTGAACAACAGTACTTATGGTGCTACTTTTGGTGAATTAGGCCGTTACAACCGGAGCGGGGTTTCTATTTCGCGCTATGCCAACGAAAATATCGGCTGGGAAATATCGCGTCAAATTAATCTTGGGATGGACCTTCAGCTTTTCGAGAACCTCGATTTTGTAGTCGATGCCTACCGGCAACACCGGACCAACATCCTTCAGTCGCGTTCGTTTATCGGCTCCACGATGGGGCTTACCGCCACACCTCAATCCAATTTCGGGGAAGTGGAAAGCAAGGGGATTGACCTTTCGATCAATTACAACAAGAGTTATCTTTCTGGATTATACACCCAGTTCAGGGGCAATTTCACCTATGCAACCAATAAAATATTGAAATACGACGAGGTTTCCTATCCCGAGAAAGAAGCCTATCGTTATAGGGCCGGCCAATCGACCAAACAAGAGTTCGGGTACATCGCCGAAAGGCTTTTTGTCGACAACTTCGAGGTAGCCAACGCTCCAGCCCAGTTTGGCGAGTACCTTGGCGGGGATATCAAATACCGCGACATGAACAACGATGGGGTAATTACCGCAGCCGACCAGGTGCCCTTGGGGCATCCCACAGTTCCCGAAATCGTGTACGGCTTTGGGGGTACCATAGGCTATAAGAAATTTGATTTTAGTTTCTATTTTCAAGGCGCCACCCGTACTTCCCTGTTCATCGATCCGCAGAAAATTTCGCCCTTCGTGTTGAGCGGAGGCACCACCACTTCCGACAATACCCGACTTGATGCAGGATCACAAAACGGCTTGCTGAAAGTAATCGCTGATGATTATTGGTCGGAAGAAAACCGAGACCTCTATGCCTTTTGGCCACGATTGAGCGACTATTACGTAGACAACAACACGGTGCGTTCCTCCTGGTGGATGCGCGATGGCAGCTTCCTCCGGCTAAAAAGTATTGAAGCCGGCTATAATCCTCCAGAAAAGTGGACCAACAAAATTGGTTTAAATTCGCTGAGGATTTACCTCAGTGCAACCAACTTATTCACCATCAGTAATTTCAAGCTTTGGGACCCTGAAATGGGCAGTTCTGGCTTGGGATATCCGGTGCAATCGGTTTACAGCATTGGCTTAAATATCACCTTTTAATTTGTATGAATATGAAAATAAATCGATTATACAGGCCTTTTTTAACAGTGAGAAACCTGGCATTAGTAGGCTTCAGTATGACCATGGCTGTTGCCTGCTCCAACTTCTTGGATATTGTCCCCGACAATGTATCCACAATCGACCATGCCTTCAAGCTCAGGAATGAAGCCGAAAAATACCTGTTTACCTGTTACTCGTACCTGCCAAAGAATGGCGACCCCGGTGCCAATATCGGGTTGATGGCAGGCGATGAGATCTGGATGAATTACGAAAAAAGCTATTATTATGCTTCGTGGTATATTGCCAGGGGCAAGCAAACCAAGAGCTCGCCCCTGATGAATACCTGGGATGGGTACAACAATTATCCATTGTTTGATGGAATCAGGCATTGCAATGTGTTCCTCGAAAATGTTTCAGACAAAAACAAGATTCCCGATCTCACCGACGATGAAAGGGAGCGCTGGATTGGTGAGGCCCTTTTCCTAAAAGCGTATTACCATTACTTGCTGGTCAGGATGTACGGGCCCATACCCATTATAAAGGAAAACCTTTCGGTCGATGCCAGCGAAGAAGAAGTATCGGTTAGGCGTGATCAGGTAGACGATTGTTTTGCCTATATCGAAGAATTGCTTAGCAACGCCGCGATCAGGTTACCAGAACTGATTCTCGACCGCGATATGGAACTGGGCCGCATCACCAAACCCATTGCTTTGGCAGTAAAAGCTCAAGTCTTACTTACTGCCGCGAGCCCGCTATTCAACGGGAATACAGTGTACAGCGATTTTAAAAACCATCAAGGCGAGCCCTTTTTCAACCAGGTATACGACCCGACTAAATGGAAAAAGGCAGCCGATGCAGCCAAAGAAGCGCTTACCAGTTCCGAGAAGAATGGACATACCCTATACTATTTTACGAATAAAACCTTCAGCCTTACCGATACCACCATTGTGCAGATGGGAATACGCCAATCGGTTTGCGAACGTTGGAACCCCGAGGTGGTTTGGGGCTTAAGCAACAGCCAGGCAAACGACATTCAACTGAGGTGCATGTTGCCCCTTACTTCGGGGCAGGATCATCGTACTGCAGAAAAAGTACTTAGCCCTCCATTAAAAGTGGCCCGTTTGTTTTACACCAAAAATGGGGTACCAATCAATGAAGACAAAACACTCGATTTCTCGAACGAGTTGGCTTTGCGCACTGGCACCAAGGCCGAACGCTTCAACATTGCCGAAGGCTACAAAACCGTGCGGCTGAATTTCGACCGCGAGCCCCGCTTTTATGCCAGCATGAGTTTCGATGGCGGCGTATATTACAAATACGACAGCCCAACCAACAGCGACCAGGGCACTTATACCGTGAAAGCCAAATACGGCGATATTGCCGGCAGTTCGCATGCCTTTTACTTCAACGTAACCGGATACTACATCAAAAAGCTGGTTAACTGGAACATGACCCTGGGTACCAGCGGAGCAACCTATACCACCTATCCCTGGCCTGAAATCAGGTTGGCCGAAATCTACCTGATGTATGCCGAAGCCTTGAACGAAGCATCAGGTCCGGTCGACGAGGTTTTTACCTACCTCGACAAGGTTCGCGAAAGGGCCGGCCTCGAAGGGATCAAGGATTCATGGTCCAAATACTCGAGCAACCCGGCCAAGTATAACACTAAGGATGGCCTGCGCGAAATCATCCATCAGGAACGCCTCATAGAATTGGCTTTCGAAGGCAAACGCTTCTGGGACCTGCGCCGTTGGAAAAAAGCCACTGAATACCTCAACCAACCCATTACCGGTTGGAACGTGTACGGCACCGACAACGAGAGTTATTATCAGGAAGTAACTGTGTACAACCAGGAATTTATCGCCCCACGCGATTATTTCTGGCCGATCAACGAAAATGAATTGCTCAGGAACACCAACCTTGTACAAAATCCGGGATGGTAATCAAAAACAATTAAAAGAGAAAACAATGAACAAGATCATAAAAAGCTTAACATGGTTGATACTGTTAGGAGTATTGGCAGTATCGTGCGCTGACTACGAAGGACCTGAGCCACTTGAAAATTCAACCCAAGCGCCTGGTGTGGTCAGTAATGTGAAGGTAGAAAACTTACCGGGAAAATCGGTGATTACCTATACCCCACCTGCCGATCAGGATTTGTTGTACGTGAAAGCGGTTTACCAGATCCCCTCGACAGGCGAAACTGCCGAGGTGAAAGCTTCGTATTACACCAACCAGATCACGGTGCAGGGATTCTCGCGCGAAGAAGAAAAGGAAGTAACCTTGTATGCAGTAAACCGCAGCGAGGTGGTTTCAGAACCTGTCGTGGTGAAAATCAAACCTCTCGACTCCCCCATCTGGAATATCAGGAAAACCCTGACCGTATTGCCCAATTTCGGGGGCTTCAATATTGTAGCCAAAAACGAAACCCAAATGGATGTGGTCATTCAGCTTATGGAGAAAAACGATCTGGGAGAATGGGACGTAACCGACAACAGCGTGTACACCTCGATGGCCAACATCAACAAGAACATCAGGGGACTCGATACCATATCGTATACCTACGCCCTTGTGGTACGCGATCGCTGGCTTAACTATACCGACACCTTGTTTACTTCGGTTACCCCATTGTTTGAAATTTTGCTGCCCAAAAACAAATATCTTGGCTTGCACCTCCCGGGCGATGCCGAGTGGAACCAGAAGACCCAGATGTCGGGGATGTGGGATGGCGACACCTTCAACTGGCCAAAGGTGTACCAAACCAGGGCCGACTTTACCCCAACCCAGCCCCATATGATTACAATCGACATCGGAACCATGGCCAAGATTAGCCGCGTTAAAATCTGGGATTATCCCGAGTATTATGCCAATGGCCGTACTTATTACACCATTGGTTGCATGAAAAGATTTGAAGTATGGGGCGCTGAAACCTATTCCTCCGATGGAAGCCTCGAGGGCTGGACCCTGATGGACTCGTTTGTTGCCATAAAACCTTCTGGCCTTCCCGGCAGCGAATACAACGACGAGGACTATAACTTCGCCAATGCAGGAATCGATTACCCCATTAATATCGAATCGCCCAGGGTGAAATACATCAGGATTAGGTGCCTCGAAAATTGGGGTGGCTCAACTTTCCTGGCCATTGCTGAACTCCAGATTTACGGTAACCCAAATTATTAATCCAAAAAGAGAATGATTATGAACCAATACAGGATTATTTACCGCTTTATTAAAAGCCATATCTTGGTCTTTACCCTGCTCTTGGCGAGCTGCACCGAGATCGATGAATACAAAAAATACATCGAGGGCGGAGAAATCAGCTATACCGGCAAAATCGAAGAGGTAGAAGTGCACCCGGGCCTTAACCGGATTGAACTGATGGGCTTGCTAAAATCCGATCCCAAAGTAAGCGAAGTAAGGCTCTACTGGAATGCCAACCGCGACTCGGCTTCGGTTACAGTAAACCGGTCTTCGGGTGTCGACACGGTAAAGTTTCTTCTGGAACAGATGGAAGAAAACGTACATAGTTTTTCATTGATCACCCTTGATGCCAACGGAAACAAATCAGTGCCAGTGAATAAAACCGGGAAGGTGTACGGAGAAAAGTACATCCTTTCACTTATGAACCGCCTTGTTCGCAACGCCGAAGTTACCCCTCAAGGGATTGTGATGGTTTTTGGCGATGCAGGGTATCTGAACGGGATTATCGGAACCGAAGTGAGCTATACCACGAATCAAAATATCGAGGCAACAACCTGGATTCCTACTTCCAACCTGAACGACACCATCCTGCTGGCCAGTTATAAGCTGAACACCCCGGTGTACTACCGCTCGTTATACCTGCCCGAACCGGTTTGTATCGATACCTTTTCAACCCAGACTAAAAAACTGAGCCTTACCGAAGAGGTTACCCAAACCTATTTGAAGAACACAGGACCCGACGTGCTCTATTCAAGCTGGGATGGCAAACGCTGGGGCAACCTGGCCGACTGGACCGTGAACGAGGCAATCAAAAATGCCTCGGGTTACGGCGGATATGAGTTGCGCTCAGGAAAAGGGATTATCTCGATGGAAGCAGGCTGGGGATTGCCTGCCGTGCTGAACGGCAAAATCTATCAAACCATAGAATTGCCCGCCGGGAATTACCGCTTCGAGATCGACCTGAATTCGAACGGTACCACCGGGGTAAAATACATCGCGGTGAACCGTGGAACTGCCCTTGTCGATTTCGATAAGGTAACCACGCAATCGCTTTCGTATGCTGAAATAGCTTCGAAAGAAATAACTTTCACCCTAAATGAAAACGCAACAGTTTCGATTGGTTTCGTATGCGATTTACCAGGCAATGGAGAATACTGTAAAGTGGCTGCTGTGAGGTTGTTCCGCTTACCCAGTTAGTAGTGTTTTCCCTGCCTCTGAATAGAGGTACTACTGCGGCCGGTGTTTTTCTAGTTTCCTTTGTTCCTCCAGCTAAAGCTTGAGGCAATTGATTGCAACATAACATGATTTGCACAACATCGATAGCAAAACTTGATTGAAGCACATCAATTGCCTCTGGCTTTAGCCAGTGGATCCGGAGACAATTGAAAGATTCGAAATAAACCATTCGATATACTGTGACGAACGTGTAGCTAAGTAATAGGGCATATTTATTAAAAGGTATTTTTTGCCTGCCGGTGTTTTTACTTGTTCAACCGAGAAATAGTTGGCGAACAGGCGTACAGCATAGATGTGATTTGCACGATCAACAAATCGATGTAACGATCGTAATTTACCCTGTTCCCCTGATTTCACCTCTATTGGGATAACATATTTTCCGCTTTGGTATAGTAAATCAACCTCAGCACTGCTGTTGGCTTTTTCTCTGACCCAGAATGTTGGTCTGAATAAAGGGGCCTCCTTTTGTGCTTGCAATTGCTGGGTAACCAAATGGAGTATTATTTTCCCTTTATAAAAATCATTTAAGTCTTTCACCCCTATCATTTCGGCCTGTAAACCCAGCAAATAGTTTAACAAACCTGTGTCGAGGAATTGTAAGCGCGGTTTACAGGTATAATCAGGGGTAATGGGAGGATCCAGGGCGGTTGACGGATAAACCAACTGGATAATACGTGCCAAATCAAGTGCCCTAAGGCCTTCGCCTACTTCCCTTGACTTGTAGTTTGAATTTCCAAACCCGGCAAAAACAACCCTGTCTTTTTCGTCCGGTGCTTATTCAATTATATGCCGAATCACTTTCCTTTCGGTTGAATTTGAAGCATATTTCATCCCAGACCAATTTCATTCACCTATTTAAAATGTGTTTGTTTTAAGATTGTATTTCCAAAAATAATTTTTTCTTTTCGTTTTTAAATCTATCTTTGAGAAGTAATTAGTGTAATTTTTACACCTT
Organism: uncultured Prolixibacteraceae bacterium; assembly: GCA_964606515.1. Classification (GTDB taxonomy): domain Bacteria; phylum Bacteroidota; class Bacteroidia; order Bacteroidales; family Prolixibacteraceae; genus CAZSIK01. The sequence goes on along the minus strand of CAZSIK010000007.1, from coordinate 11,980 downwards.
GGATTTTCTTGATTTAAAACAAAATTTATGAGGTATCGTTTGTTTTTGTTTATTAGCCTGATCTCTTTACAACCTATATTAGCACAAAACTTTACTACCAGCAATCTTCCTTTGATCCTGATCAATACCATGGGTACTAACATTCCCGACGAACCCAAGATCACTGCATGGATGAGTGTGCTGAACAATCCGAACGGGATCAACTCTTTGTCGGATAAAAATTACGAATACGACGGGTACATTGCCATTGAACGAAGGGGCAATACTTCTCAGATGTACGATAAAAAAAGTTTTTCGGTTGAAACCATTACTGCTGAAGGAGAGAACCGGAATGTATCGTTGTTGGGCCTTCCAAAAGAAAACGATTGGGTCTTATATGGGCCTTATTCCGATAAAACCATGATCAGGGATGTACTCGCCTATAAATTGGGGAATGCACAGGGACGCTGGTCGCCCAGGACCCGTTTTTGCGAAGTGTTCATCAACAACGAGTACCGTGGGGTATATGTGTTGATTGAGAAAATAAAAATTGATAAAAACCGGGTCAACATCGCGAGCCTGAAAGCCACCGATGTGAACGGCGATGAGCTCACGGGGGGCTACATCATGCGCATCGACCGGTTTGAAGCCGCAAAGGGTTCATGGTGGTCCCCCTTCCTGGGCAGGACCCAAACTTCACGTGTACCCATCACGTATTTCGATCCCGGGTTTGAGGATCTCGCCAAGGAGCAGAAAGAATACATCAAGGAACATATTACCCAATTCGAAACTGCCCTTGCCGGCAAGAATTTCAAAGATCACCAATTGGGATACAGGGCTTACATCGATGTCGTTTCTTTTATCGATTACCTGATCATGACCGAGCTCAGCCGCAACCTCGACGGTTATCGTTGCAGTGTATACTTCCATAAGGACAAGGACAGCAAAGGGGGCAAACTGAATGCCAGCCCGTTCTGGGATTACAACCTTTGCTTCGGCAATGCCGATTTTATGCAGGCATATAATCCTGTGGGATGGGCTGTTGACGGGATCGGAAAGGGCGATGGTTATGAACCGGTTTTCTGGTGGGCCCGCTTACAGGAAGACCCCTATTTCAATACCTTATTGAAACATCGTTGGTTCGAGCTACGCGACAAGTCGTTCAGCAAAAACAACATCAATGCAATAATCGACTCGTGTGCTACTGTACTTTCTGAAGCCCAGGTAAGGAACTTTCAAAAATTCAAGATTTTAAACAGGGATATCTGGCCGAATTACAAACCGCTCGGCAGTTTTCAAAACGAGGTGGATTACTTGAAGGAATGGATTTCATTGAGAATCGACTGGCTTGATTCCCAATTCGAAAGCATTATCCCTCTGTTCGAGGCTGGGGTGGATGATGAATGGGGTAAAATTGCCCTTGTCCCCTCGGTTTATCCAAACCCATTTAGCGACCAGCTCTGTTTCAGGTTTAGCCTTGAGGGCAGCCATAAAGTAGAAGTGTTGGTAAGGAACCCACTAGGAGAGTTGGTTTACATACATTCCTCAGTTTATCCAGAAGGCACCAGCAAGTTGCAAATTGCCGCCTCAACACTTCCTCCAGGAAATTTTTTCCTCTACTCACTCAACGTTGACGGAAAGCGGGTTCAAAGCGGGAAGCTGGTTCGCAGGCGATAAAAACTAAGGTCCCACTTTTTTGTACCCGATGCTATGAGCCAGAATAATCGATTGCGATGGTTTCAAATACATTTTTGACGACATTGTTTTTTTGTCGATCCAATGTCGGATACCGGTAGCGAGCCCTTCGGAAGCCACAAAAAGATAAATATTTTGGGAGATATGGCCAGCATCGGCATACGATAAGGCTGTTTTATCAATGCTTACACTGTTTCCCATTTTCGATTCGTCGGCCACCAGGATTACATGCACCGGTGCATCTTTAATTTGAGCCTGTTTGCCCGAGAAGTAGCGAATATCCTTCTGATTGATCATCTCAAGAATATTCTGCCTGGGATTGTACCGGTAACTGCCCTTGGCCAATAGCACGTACAAGTCAATTTCCTGATAATTCATGGCAGAAGGGGCTGTCCTTTTTCCGTCGGGCCTGTTAATCCCGAAAGCAGCCCAGAGCAGATCGGATATTTGTTGCAAGGTCAATTCTTTTTTTTCGAAATCCCGGCAAGTTTCTCTTTTGCTTAATGCTTCGCGTAAAGGCATACCTCCCATTTTTTTGGGCTTGGGCAAGGTAATGTTTTGAGCGCTGACACTGCAAACCATCAAGGCAACACAGATCATTATCAATAATTTCTTTTCCATATTTTATCATTTTTATTAAAATATGGAAACAAATGATTCAACAAATGGTTCAGTATTATTGTAAAGTTGTTATCTTCCTTAGCAGGTATTTTTTTTTATAAATATGCCTATTTTAGCGCAATAACCTATAAAATCCCCTCATACCAGCGATGCTTATTTGCCTGTAAAATTTTCTCATTTTCATTTCCCGAAAGTATCCTGCGGGCTGCAACAAGGTCTTTTTCCCGTGTCAGGTTGAATCCAGGTAAACCAGGTACAATCCCGTTTATCTGAACCCGTCCTGAAGCATGAATGTACTGCCCCTCACCCAGGTAAATGCCTACATGGACAATTCGTTGTGCTGAACGGCCAAAGAACAGCAAATCGCCCGGCAAGAGATTATCCCGATCCTTAAAATCGACAGGTTCCCCCTGCAAGGCTTGCTGTGAGGCATCGCGGGCAAGGATGAGCGCCTGCGAAAAGAAGACCATCTTAACCAGGCCGGAACAATCGACCGCTTTTGCCGAAGTTCCTCCCCATAGGTAGGGTGCCCCGTTCATTGCGAGTGCCATGCCGATAATGCCCCCGGGTGTAGCCTTTTGACTAGCCCATTGATTAAATTCTATGCATTGTTTTTCAAGCACATACCCAAATCGTCCATCAGGCAGATCTATTTTCAGGAAATGTTTTGGCCCAGGTTCTCCAATAAACAGACAACCCGAAACCAAATCGCCAACCACGGGTGCTTTGCGTTGTGGTGTTGCGTAAATCCAACCGCCTAAGGGAACAAAGAGATAACGTTTTGCCTTTCCCCAATCGTTCAACCGATCTTCCTTCAGGGGGCACAGGGCAGGCGCATCCATCCATCCCAAATAAGAATCGGGGGTTTGCACCCTATACCATGAACCCTTCTTATCAAGAATTTTTACCGGCGTGCCCATCAAGGCCTGTGATACCAGCTCGGAAGCATGATCGGGCCCTGAACGAAGGTTGGCCACCGAAAGGGCAATCAATCCCCGCCGAAACTCCCCTACCTGATGGTCGGGCAACAAGCGGAACGAATCGGTGCAGGTAATATTTCTGGCAGTAAAATATGCTAAAATGGTTTCCTTTGCCTCGGGCAGGTTGCTTTCCCCCTTCAGTAAAAAATGAGTTGGGGATAATTCAGTTAATTCAAAATCAAAAATGGCTACTCTTTTATCGGGGACCAGTTGATCCCTGATTATGCCAATTTCATTACTTGCTTCAATAAGCAAACTTGTTTGGGAAAAAGAAAAAGGGGAAACAAGAAGCCCCCATGCTAATAAAAAATAATATTTACCCTGTTGAAGTACCATTGAATATGAGATTTAGGATAACACCATCAGTGAAAATTTTGAAGGATATCTTACGAACGTCTTATCCCAACTTACTAATCCGGTCCAATTTAATAAAGTCGAGGATGCGCATTTTTCGCCCGTCGATGGCAATGACCTTTTCATTTACGAAGTTCGACAGGGTGCGTATGGCATTCGAGGTGGTCATGTTCGAAAGATTGGCCAGGTCCTCGCGCGAAAGGTAGGCCTTGATGGTGGCTCCGTCGGGCTCGATACCGTATTTGTCTTTCAACAGGATGATCGATTCGGCCAGGCGGCCGCGGATGTGTTTCTGGGTTAAGGTTACGGTACGCGAATTTGAAAAACCCAGTTCTTTAGCCAACTTTATCAACAACCTCAGTGTCAAATTGTTGTTTTTCAATAACTTCCCAAAAAAATAATCAGAATCAATGATGCAAATAAGCGAATCTTCGAGGGCCACAGCCGAAGCATTATGACATTCGCCCGCGATGAGTGCACGATAACTAACAAATCCACCAGGTTTGACCATCCTTAATATTTGCTCACGGCCCCCAACCCCTTCCTTGAAAATTTTCACCTTACCTTCTTCAAGAGTAATGAAACCAGCAGGTTTGTCTCCTTCTTTATACAGCAGGTCGTTTCTTTTCACGTGAGCCCTAAGCATGTGATGTTCAATTTCCTCCTTTTCTTCCAGGGAAAGATATTTGAAAATTGATTTTTTAGGCTCCGGTTGAGTTTGAGGCTCGCTGGCTTCGTTCGAAAACATAAGTTGAAAGGTTTTATGTTGTGCAGCATCAAAGTTAACGCTTTTTATCAATTATGATGTTGAAAAGCAACTTTTTTTCCTTGCTTAATTCGATAGAATTTCTTTTATAGTCCCCATATTTTAATAAGCAATTTCAATATTGGTAAGATTTTAAGGTTTTAGTATTTTCGCATCTGATTTGAAAAGGCAATGATCGGGCTGAATTCCCGTTTTTATAGCCCGTTCGCTTGGCAAATCACTAACACAAATGAATCATGAACAGGATTTTTTTTTATATTGGATTGATTATTATTGTTCTATCTTCATGCAAACCCAATCGGCTCAAGGTGGATCTTTCAAGGACAGTAGCCCTTCTTGAAATTGTACGGTTTGAAAAGGAAGTTTTTGGAAGAAACCCAAACGAACTGATCGATTCGCTTGAATCAATCAGAACCAAAATAGGCGATTTTTTTGATTTGTACTCCTATGAGGTAATTGGAATCGGTGGAATTCACGACCCTGAATTCAATCAGGAACTGCTTCATTTTGTAAGTGATACGGTCTATCGTAGGGTAGCCGACAGTGTGGCTCATCTTTTCAGTGATTTTTCATCTATTGAAATGAAATTGGGAAAAGCATTTCGCTATTATAAGCATCATTTCCCCAATGAGCCTTTACCAAAAATTTACACTCAGGTTTCGGGTTTTAACCAATCGTTGGTTTTCGATGAGCACAGCATCGGAATCAGCCTGGATAAATACATGGGGGCCAACTGCATTTATTATGAGTACCTGGGAATCCCTGCCTACAAAAGAAACACGATGTACCCCGAACGCATTGTCCCTGAATTGTTTTATGCTCTGGCCACCTTCCTTTACCCTTTCCGCTCCGAAAAAAACCATCTGCTCGATCACATCGTGCATCAAGGAAAACTGATTTATTTTGCAGAAGCCATGTGCCCTTCGTACCCCGATTCGGTCCTTGTTGGTTTTACCAACGAACATACCCGATGGTGTCAGGAAAATGAAGCAGCCATGTGGACTTATCTGGCCGGGAAAAAATTACTATATGATTCAGATCGATTGATACTTAGAAAATTTTTAGGGGATGCCCCGCACACCCCCGATTTTTCATCGGCTTCACCTGGGAAAGCAGTATCCTGGATTGGCTGGCAAATAGTAAGAAAATACATGGACCAACATCCCGAGATTAGTTTACCTCAGCTTATGGAACAAACCGATGGACAAGCCTTGTTGGCGGCCTCGGGCTACCACCCCAATTGAACAACATGGAAAAAAAGCTTTGACACACATTTTTTAGAGCGGAATCGATACCTTTGTGGATTAAAATTTCAGGGGATGAAGAAAAAGAAAATAGGAATACTCACTGCCGGAGGAGATTGCCCCGGACTGAATGCAGCCATCAGGGGCATAGGAAAAACCGCCATCCTGCAACATGGCATGGAAGTCATTGGTTTTGTTTCGGGTTATACTGGTTTAATCCATAAAGAATACATCCAGCTTGAAGCGTCAATGTTGTCGGGTATCCTTACCCTTGGAGGGACTATCCTGGGCACTTCTCGGGAAAAACCATTCAAAATCAGTCAACACGACGGGAACATCAACAAACCGGAATTAATAAAACAAAACTGCCAGGACATCGGGCTCGATTGCCTGATCTGTATCGGTGGAAACGGGACAATGAAAACTGCCGCCAAGATTGCGGAACTGGGAGTCAACGTGGTGGGTATCCCCAAAACCATCGACAACGACGTTTTCGGTACCGATACCACTTTTGGCTTCGATTCGGCCGTATCGATTGCCACCGAAGCCATCGACCGCCTACATACCACTGCCAACTCGCACCAAAGGGCCATGGTGATCGAGGTGATGGGGCATAGTGCCGGATGGATTGCCTTGTATTCTGGTATGGCTGGCGGAGGAGACATTATCCTGATACCCGAAATCGAGTACAATATCCGTTCAGTATGCAAAAAGGTAGAAGAAAGGTTCGAAGAAAAGAAAGCTTATTCAATCGTGGTGGTTGCCGAAGGTATTCCCGTTCCTGAAGGTCAAAAAGCCGGCGACTATATTGCCGATTCCATTACAACCTACACCGGGGTCGAGTCGAGGGTTACCCGCCTTGGATATGTACAAAGGGGCGGAAGTCCCACCCCTATGGACCGTATCCTGGCTACCCGCTACGGCTCGTTTGCCGCACAAGCCATTGCCCAGGAAAAGTATGGGGTGATGGTTGCACTCAAAGGTAATACCTTACATACAATTCCCCTTACCGAAGTGGAAGGCAAACTGAATTTAGTGCAAAAAGAAAACCCGCTTGTCGAAAAATGCCGCAACATGGGAGTTTCATTCGGCGACGATTTTTAGATTTATTGTTATAATTTCATCTTTCAATCGTTTTTAACCTATACATAAATATAAAGCAAACAATAAATCAGAAGACTACTTGTTTTTTGAAATAAAAATTGAAATTTACTTTGATTAACATAAATTTGTATGATATGAAAATTTTAAAAGAAACTATTTTATCCGCGATGTTGATTATTGCCGTTTTGGCAGTCAATGCACAAGCTAAAATTGAATTTAAAACTACCGAATTTAACTTTGGGTCCATCAAAGAAGACGGCGGCGTAGCCAACTCATCGTTTACATACACCAATATTGGTGATGCCCCATTAATTATCAACAACGTTACCGCCAGTTGTGGTTGCACCACCCCTTCATGGCCAAAAGAACCCATTGCCCCAGGGAAAACAGGAGAAATTAAAATTGGTTATAACCCCAAAAACAGGCCTGGCCCATTCAGAAAAAGCGTGTCGGTATATTCAAATACCCAACCGGCAATTTCTGTCCTGGTTATATCAGGCGATGTTGCCAGAAAAACAAAAACTATTGGAGAAGAATATCCACAACCCATGGGAAACCTGCTTTTTAAAAGTAAATTCCTTTCGATGGGCAACATCCCCAACACCCAGACCAAAACAGCTGAAATTGAATTTGCCAATGCCACAGCCCAAACCGTAAAAGCAGCTGTTTACCGGGCCCCTGCCCATATCAAGGTCCGATTTGAGCCCGCTGAAATTCCCGCAGGCGAAAAAGGAAAGATGATCGTGGACTACGATGCATCCAAGAACAACAATTATGGATACCGTACCGATAAAATATACTTATCCATCGACGAGAAGAAAGATGCCGGATTGACAGTTACAATTGCTGCTACAATCGAAGAAGATTTCAATGCACTTACTCCTGAACAAAAAGAGAATGCCCCTGTAGCAGTGTGTGAGAATACTGTATTCGACTTTGGTTCAATTAAAGAAGGGCAAAGTGTTACAAACACTTTCAAATTAACCAATACCGGAAAAAGCGACCTGCTGATCAGGAACGTACGTACTTCTTGCGGTTGTACGACCTCGAAAAATGCCAACATCGCCAAACCTGGCGAAACCATCGATTTCGTAGTTACTTTCAATTCATCGGGAAAAAGAGGCAGACAAAACCGTTCACTCACCATTATCAACAACGATCCTAAAAACCCAAGCATTAATTTAAGGGTCATTGGAAACGTTTTAGGAAATTAATGCTTACAATAAAATACACAAAAAAACCGGGAGCAACCCGGTTTTTTTTATTCCCGAACCCACTTAAAATTTTATTGTATCTTCGCCAAAATAAATTTTTTCATGGACAAAACGCATCATCATATTGAAAACGACCCAGGATTTAAAGGGCTGAAGGTGAATGCGGGGATTAACCAACCCCCCTCGGTAAACCCAAAGGCTATAACTCAAAATAGGAAGAAAAAAATATTAGGCATTTCCGATTATGTTTCGGGAATCCTTCAGGGCAACAGGGTGGTCCTTAGTCAGGCAGTTACCTTAGTTGAAAGTCTTCGTCTTGATCATCAACAAATTGCACAAAAAATTATTGAGCAATGCTTACCTTACTCGGGCCACTCGCTCAGATTGGGCATAACCGGTGTGCCCGGCGCTGGGAAAAGCACCTTTATCGAGGCGCTGGGGCAACACATTACCGGGAAGGGGGGGAAATTAGCCGTACTGGCCATCGACCCGAGTAGTGAACGCACAAGGGGGAGCATCCTGGGCGATAAAACCCGGATGGAAGAATTGGCTGGAAACCCCAAAGCTTACATAAGGCCCTCGCCTTCAGCAGGGTCGCTGGGTGGCGTAGCCCGGAAAACCAGGGAAACCATCATCTTATGCGAGGCTGCCGGCTTCGATACCATATTTGTTGAAACCGTGGGCGTTGGCCAAAGCGAAACCGCAGTGCATTCCATGGTCGATTTTTTTCTGTTGCTCCAAATTGCCGGAGCCGGAGATGAACTTCAAGGAATAAAAAGAGGGATCATGGAAATGACCGATGGCATCGTGGTCAATAAAGCCGATGGGAATAACATCGAAAAAGCACAGTTGGCTATGAACCAGATTAAAAATGCATTACATTTGTTCCCTCTTCCTCCCTCACGTTGGAGCCCTAAAGTATTGTCCTGTTCATCAATAACAAAGGAACGAATCGATCAGGTCTGGGAAATGATCGGAGAGTACCTGGTTTTTGTAAGGCAAAACGGGTATTTCGAGGAAAGAAGAAGCCAACAGGCGAAATATTGGATGTATGAAACTATAAACGATTCATTGAAAGGTTCGTTTTTCAATAATCCTGAGTTAAAAACAAAGCTGAAAGAAATGGAACAGTTGGTCCTTGAAAACCGGATCAGTTCCTTTATCGCGGCAAAATTGTTATTGGAGCTCTATTATCGAACTAGTAATATTATAATTGAATAAAAATGAAAAAAACACTGTTGTTTGCCGCGTTGGCAATCTTGTTTTTTGCTTGCAGCAAAAACAACCAATTCGTAATTAAAGGCAAAGTGGTCCCTGAACGTGAAGGCTCTGTCGTACTTTACGGATTCGAAAAAGGTACACCAGTACCTGCCGATACCTGCCTGTTAAAAAATGGGGATTTCCAGTTCAAAGGTGAAGTTAACCTTCCCGATATCCGCTTAATTGGCCTTGCTGGCGAACAACGGTTTATCGGTCAAATTTTCGTCGAAAACGGAACGGTCACTGCTTCTCTGTACCCCGACAGTCTTGCTGCAAACGTGGTAACCGGTTCTAAGTCGCACGACTTATTTAAAAAATATGAGGACGAAATGGTGGTATTCCAGAAAAAAGAAACTGAATTACGCCAGCGGTTCTC
>CAZSIK010000007.1:0-2377 GCA_964606515.1 uncultured Prolixibacteraceae bacterium | reverse complement strand
AAATGTCGGGAAACCAAGAGGAAATTGATGCCGTGCGATTCGAATACGAAACCATCAACAACAACGCCAACCTATACGCACGCAATTTTATCAAGGAATACAGTACCTCTCCCGTGGCTGCTTTCGTGTACCTTCTTCATTTCTATCAAGAAGCTTCGATTCAGGAGTTGGACTCCATGTTGACCGTATTCGACAAAAACATTACCGGATCACAGTTCGTTGAAGTCATCAGGGAACATGCCGACGGCATCAGGGCTACCAGCATCGGTGCTGTTGCTCCCGATTTCACCCTGAACGATCCTAACGGAAATCCTGTTTCCTTGTCTTCACTTAAGGGAAAATACGTCCTGGTCGATTTTTGGGCTTCCTGGTGCCAACCCTGCATGGCCGAATTACCCAATGTAATCGATCTGTATCATACATACAAGGATAAAGGATTTGAAATTTACGGTGTTTCGCTCGACCGTGACCGTACTGCCTGGACCAGCACCATAGAGCGTTTTGGCATGAATTGGATCCATGGCTGGGACCTTGCCGACGAAAAACAAGCCGAGGTAGCCAATAAATACGGAGTTACCGGTATTCCCTTCATGCTTTTGCTCGACAAAGAAGGAAAAATTATTGCTACCAACCTTCGGGGTGAAGCTTTAAAAGAAAAATTGGCCGAATTGATGGACGAAGTTTAACACTCTTTTTTAAGATAGGGAACACGGGGGAAAAGCTTAATTGAGCACTTTTCCCCCGTTTCCTTTTTCGCGATTTATCAACAATCAGCTAAACCGAATAAAATTGCATCAATGAATCAAACAGAACAAAATATTATCGACATAAATACAGAAATTACATCAGAAAGCAGATTAGCATAGCAGAAAAATTGTGATGGTTAACCACATAAAACCAGTCCACCATTTTTATTTTCACCCGCTTATGAAGAATTATTTATTCACCCCCCTTCCATTACAACATGGTTTTTACCTATTTTTTGGCGAATATCGGTAGGTTTTATACCACATGCGCCATTTCTTGCTTGAATATCCCTTGGCTTTAGCAACAATTTCATCGATCTTATACCACACTCCTGTCTTCTTGAAGTTCCCCTCCTGAACTTTCTAATAATATTTTGTATTTCAATGCTTTCGACTAGATAAATATTTAAAATTTGACCACAAATTGAGGTACATGTTCAATGTTAAAAAAATGATAATTGTCAGTTTATGTCTGATTTCTCTTGATGAATGGTTGGGTTCTTATTGGTAACATTGTGGCAATTTTGCTATAATGGGAAGTTTTTTTTAATGAAATAATTTTAACCGGTGTGTGCATCATTTCTGAAATAAAAAGTGATTGTACCCGCGATAAAAAAATAAAATATGAGCGAATCAATGTCTGTTGCACTTCAATTGTTGTTTGTTGGGATGCTGACTGTTTTTGCAGTGCTGTTTCTTGTAGTGGGAATAGGAAATGGAATAATCCGGTTTGTAAACCGTTTTATGCCTGAGGAAGAAAAAATTGCGCTTGCTGCAAAATCCACAAGCGATTCAATTGATCCAAAAAAAGTGGCTGCCATTACCAGTGCAGTATCCACCCTTACCAAAGGAAAAGGTAAGGTAATGAATATCGAAAAAATATAATCAATAAGAACAATTAATCAATAGAGAGATGGAAAAACGGAAAATTAAATTTTCGTTGGTGTATCGTGATATGTGGCAATCGTCGGGTAAATACCTGCCACGGGTAGACCAATTGGTGAAGGTGGCACCTGCCATTATCGAAATGGGGTGTTTTGCCCGGGTAGAAACCAATGGGGGAGGTTTTGAACAGATCAACCTTCTTTTTGGGGAAAATCCAAATAATGCAGTACGCGAGTGGACCAAGCCTTTTCGTGCGGCAGGAATTCAAACCCACATGCTCGACCGATCGCTTAACGGTTTGCGCATGAGCCCGGTACCAGCCGATGTACGCAAATTAATGTATCATGTTAAAAAAGCACAGGGAACCGATATTACCCGTCCATTTTGTGGTTTGAACGACCCACGGAACATCCTCGATTCTATCAAATACGCAAAGGAAGCCGGGATGATCGCCCAAGCTGCCTTAAGCATCACCTATTCGAAGCTTCATACTGTTGAATCGTATATCGAGTTGGCCGACACCCTGATTAAAGGAGGTGCCGATGAAATCTGCCTGAAAGACATGGCGGGTATTGGCCGTCCCGCCTGGTTGGGACAAATCGCTGCCGGGATCAAGAAAAAACACCCACACATTCCCTTACAGTACCATTCGCATGCCGGACCTGGTTTTGCCATGGCCTCAATCCTTGAAGTTTGCCGTGCAGGCGTTGAATATATCGATGTAGCAATGGAACCCCTATCGTGGG
>CAZSIK010000006.1:28130-32780 GCA_964606515.1 uncultured Prolixibacteraceae bacterium | reverse complement strand
GCGACCCCGACCTTGGCAAGGTCGTGCTCTACCAACTGAGCTATTCCCGCATAATTTCAAATAATCGTGGCAAACCTGCCCTTTTTTGCGGATGCAAATATATGCCTAATTTTTTTTTATGCAAAAAAAATAAGAAAAAAGATTATCGCAAACCCTACACCCCGGCAATCTTCCTGATCTCGTTCAACTTGTTCAACGCTTCCACCGGGGTAAGGTTGTTAATGTCGAGCGAAACAATTTCGTCGCGTATTTGCTTCAGCACGGGGTCGTCGAGCTGGAAAAAGCTGAGTTGCATCCCCTCGCGCGAGGTGCCAATCTTGTCGAGTGGTTTCGAAAGCGAATCGCGCCGGTGGGTATCTTCGAGCTGGGCTAAAATTTCTTCCGACCTTTTAACCAGGCTCTTGGGCATTCCGGCCATTCGCGCCACATGAATCCCGAAACTGTGGTTGCTCCCTCCCCTGACCAATTTTCTCAGGAAAATCACCTTGTTATCGATCTCCTTCACGGTTACATTGTAGTTTTTCACCCTTTTGAACAGGTGTTCCATCTCGTTCAACTCGTGGTAATGGGTAGCAAACAGGGTTTTGGCTTTTGCCTTAGGATGTTCGTGTATGTATTCCACAATCGACCAGGCTATCGAGATGCCATCGTAGGTGCTGGTACCCCGCCCAAGTTCGTCAAGCAGGATCAGGCTCCGGTCCGACAGGTTGTTGAGAATGCTGGCCGCCTCGTTCATCTCGACCATGAAAGTCGATTCGCCCAGCGAAATATTGTCGGAAGCCCCTACCCGCGTAAAAATTTTATCGACATAGCCAATCTTCGCGCTACGGGCTGGCACAAAGCATCCCATTTGGGCCATGAGCACAATCAGGGCCGTTTGCCTGAGCAGTGCCGACTTACCCGACATGTTGGGCCCGGTGATGATGATGATCTGCTGGTCTTCCTGGTCAAGGTAAATGTTGTTGGCAATATAGCTTTCGCCAATGGGCAATTGTTGTTCAATCACAGGGTGGCGCCCTTCCTTGATCTCGATGATCTTATTGTCTTTGATCTCGGGCCGGTGATACCCGTTTTCGATCGAAACCTTGGCAAACGAAAGCAGGCAATCGATCTGGGATAGAATGTTGGCGTTGAGCTGTATGGCCTGAATATAATCGGCAAGGGCCAGCACCAGATCGTTAAACAACCGTACTTCAATCTCCAGTATTTTTTCCTCGGCGCCCAGTATTTTCGATTCATAGTTTTTCAGTTCCTCGGTAATATACCGTTCGGCGCCAACGAGGGTTTGTTTCCTTATCCAGGTTTCGGGCACTTTATCCTTATGGGTATTGCGCACTTCGATGTAATACCCGAACACATTGTTAAAACTGATTTTCAAAGAAGAAATGCCGGTTTCCCTGATCTCGCGTTCCTGCATCTTCAACAGGTAATCTTTCCCTGTCGATTTCATTTCCCTCAATTCGTCGAGCTCCTGTAGTACTCCCTGAGCGATCACATTGCCCCGGTTTACCTGACTTGGCGGATCGGGATAGAGCTCCCTTTCGATACGGTCGTGTATGGTGGTACAAGGATTAAGCTGTTCGGCAAAATGGGCCAGGGTTTTTTCTCCCGATCGGGCACACAACTCCTTGATCGGGGCGATAGCACCCAGTGCGATTTTCAGTTGCACCACCTCGCGGGGGTTAATGCGCTGCACGGCCACCTTGGAAATGATCCGTTCAAGGTCGCCAATTTCGTGTATTTTTTCCTCGAGATGTTCCCGAAAGGCCTGGTTGCTGATGGTATGCTCCACAACATCGTGACGGTGCACAATGGGTTGAACATCTTTCAGCGGAAAGGTGATCCAACGGCGCATCATTCGGGCGCCCATCGGGGTAAGGGTACGATCGATTACGCCGGCCAGGGTTTTTCCCCCTTCGCTGATCGGGTTGATCAACTCGAGGTTGCGTATGGTAAACCGGTCGAGCCACATGAAGCGCTCTTCCTCGATACGGGCCAGGTTATTAATGTGTTTTACATTCAGGTGCTGGGTAAGGTCGAGGTAGTGTAAAATGGCTCCCGAAGCAATAATGCCGTAGGGGAAACGCTGCACCCCGAAGCCTTTGAGCGAGTTCACCTCAAAATGCCTCAGCAGTCGTTCGTTGGCGGCATCGTCGGTATATACCCAATCTTCGAGCATGAAGGTGTAAAACTTATGGCCAAAATTTTCGTTAAACTCCTTGTCTTTACCTCTTTGGTACAAAACTTCTTTGGGTTGAAATGAGTTCAGTAGTTTGTCGACATACTCGAAGGTGCCTTCGGCAGTTAGGAACTCGCCGGTCGAGATGTCGAGGAAGGCAACGCCGGCCATTTTTTTATCGAAGTGTACCGAAGCCAGGAAATTGTTCTCGCGGTGGTTCAGCAGGGTGTCGTTAATCGAAACCCCGGGGGTGACCAGTTCGGTAATGCCCCTTTTCACGATGGTTTTGGTCATCTTGGGGTCTTCGAGTTGCTCGCAGATGGCCACACGTTGGCCGGCCCTGACCAGGCGGGGCAAATAGGTATCCAACGCGTGGTAGGGAAATCCTGCTAACTCGACAAAACTAGCTGAGCCATTGGCCCTGCGGGTAAGGGTGATGCCCAGTATTCCCGAGGCCCTGATGGCATCTTCGCCAAAGGTTTCGTAAAAATCGCCCACCCTGAACAGGAGGATCGCGTCGGGGTGTTTGCCCTTGATGGCATAATACTGCTTCATCAGAGGGGTTTCGACATATTTCGCGCTGTTAGCCATTCGTTTGCCCAATTTTTCAGATTGCAAACAAAGATAGTTTTTTCCGGGTAGTTTTATTTAGCCAAAATACTTATGTAAGAATTTGCTGTTTACATTTATTAAAGAATTTCAATACTTTCTTTACTAATTTCCTTAATAAAATCATCTCCTTCAGAATAATATTTTGTTGGATAAGGATGCGTCTCAATCACAGGATATTTAATATTAATTTTTGAGTACAATTTTAAATTTTCAAAGATGTTATCACTGAATTGGTCTGAAATAAGTAACAAATCTATATCAGACCACTCATGAGTCATTCCTTTGGCAGCGGAACCAAATAACAATACCTTATGGAAAGTCAATCCATTTGATTGGCAATCGTTAATAAATAATCTTGCGGTATTTATTGCACTTTCTCTTGTAACCATAATCTCAATTTATTTGTATTATCAATCATTTCAGTCGCAAATAACTCATTACAAATACTATGCATTTTTGTTAAATAATCTGGATAACGACCCTCTAACTGAAATCGGTTTAAACTCAACATTAATTCGCTTCTGTCTTCATCCAATTCTATCGGGGTAGTTGAAAGTAAATGAATTAAATTGTGTGTTCTTGGTGGTACGTTTCCATCATTGTACTTAATCCATAATGCTTTACAAATTTTCTCAATTACTAAATGGGCAAAGAACAATGAATGCAGATATTTTCGTCCTCTAAATAAGGTATCAACAGCAGTCCAATCGTCATCAGCCTGTAATAGCCAAAAATTAATATGATCTTCTTTGGTTTTCATCTATCAAAGATAACTCTCTTTTATAAGAAATTGTCTTTTCATGTGTATTGTTTGCAGCTTTGTCGTTTTGTTGCGATTGCTGCTGTTCATAATCGAACTGCATTTTTTATTTAATCAATATCTAAATAACAACAAGAGTCATTTATTTGCCATATCCGATCGAACAATCCTAAATCCAATATAATCAGCCCCTTTGTCTGATAAAACCAATTCCCGTTGAACGTCTTTTGAACCCGATTTCCATGAGCTTCCTTTTACAACCTTATAGGCTAAACTGTCATTCGAAGCTGTGCTGCTGGTCCACTCAGAAACATTACCAATTAAATTGAGTATCCCAAGTTTACTTTTATCACCATTGGCTACAGTATGAAGCTCTTTTGAGTTAGCGTTGGATTTTGAATCATTAAAGGTCGAAGCATATTCCCATTCATATTGGGTTGGGAGCCTATAGTTCATTTGTACCGCTTTATCATGGCCTTTACCTTTTTTGTTTTCTTCTTTTGTCCTCCAGATACAATAATATCTTGCGCCTTCCCAGGTAACTCCAAGAACTGGGTAATGGTCGTATTTGGGATTGGTAAAATAATCTCCTTCCCTAAAAATTGATTTCCATGCAGACTCATCCATAAGTTTTTCAAATAGGTCGGAGTATGCCACTTTGATTACTTTCGGTTTACTCGTTCCCCCATTTTTTATGCCCGAAAAATCAATCCACTCAATTGTATCTTTTGGTGAGTTTTTAATCTGATTTAAAAATAATCGGAACTCTTTATTGGTAATTTCATTGCTCATCCAGAAGTTACCAATCGAAATTGTGATGGGAGTTACTGCTTCCTGAATACTAAAGCTCCCTTTGGGAACAAGGATGAAATCGTTTGATTTCTGAGAAAAACAGGAGAGTGAAATGATTAGTCCTAAAGTTAGCAGAATGGTTGTTTTCATGATTTCAAGTCTTTTTAGGTTTATGCTCAAAACGAATGATTGTGCCGTTTAGTATAATTTGCTTTTGCAAAGCAACTTTATATAATTTTCATCGCCATTCCATAACTAAAATGATTTCTTTTCTGGACTATTTATTGCAGCCTGAACGAAACCATAG
>CAZSIK010000006.1:17510-28030 GCA_964606515.1 uncultured Prolixibacteraceae bacterium | reverse complement strand
TAACTAAAATGATTTCTTTTCTGGACTATTTATTGCAGCCTGAACGAAACCATAGGAGATACCGAGTAACTGATCAAGCCATATTGAGCAGCAAAATTGAATGAACTGTTTATACCAATTGAAATGCCGTTCTTGAAATTATATGTATATCTAAATCCCGGTGCGAAACCCAGATAGTATTCAGATAACAATTTCGTCCCATAGAAGTTTTCATTATCGAAATTTGGAATGGTCATATTTTCGACGCAAATGAATGGACCAATCATTGGCATAAAAGTATGCCTGGTATTAAGTGTAATAAATTCATAGCCTGCTAGAATACAAAATACTTTATGTGTGCCAATACGGTCAAAAGCAAGATTTGCCAAAATGGGCCATTTCCCAATAGTATTGATGTTTTCAGACAAACTGGCCTGTACTATAAAAACATAATTATTCTGCATTTTCAGGCCAAATTCTCCCCATTCCGATAGTCCATTCAGCTTTAAATCCTGATTGTAATAACCAAAGCCAGTGGAAAGAAAGGGTTGTGCTTTAACTATTTCATTCTGTGAAAACACTTTATTGGTTATAAAAACCACAAGAATACATACAATTAATAATGTTCTCATTTTAATATATTTAAAAACGAAAGCCAATACCTAAAGAGGTGTTAAAAAAAGTATTAGAATATCTGTTAACAGAATTCTCCTCTGGATTAATCTCAAATGATTTCAATCCTTCGCTGTATAAAACCTGCCCCGATATAAAAAGATGATTAGAAATGTAATAATTTAATTGCAGGATAAAATGATATCCTATATCGAAGGTACGGTATATATCATATTGCCAATAATGCAGGAATCCCAAATCGTTGGGGTAAAAGGGTTGATTTGAGTACCCATTTCTTGCTTCTTGATGATGAGAATACCCAAAATCAAATCCCCCACCCAATTTTAGCCTAAATTTTTCACTATTCACAGGTAATAGAAAAATTGATAGATCTAATGTCTTTGAATTAAGTACTTTCATTATAATTTTTGAATCTTTCAACTTAGGAGAACCTGATGAATAGGTCGTTTCATAATTATAGTATTGATGCCGTAAACCGAAACCGGTACAAAAGCCTTTGCTAATGCTTAGATCGTATCGAACTTGATAGGCCTCACCACCATCGATAATGTGATAACCAAGGAAGGTTGAGATTTCGTTCTTTAGCAAAATTTTTTTCAACATCAGGTTTTGGTCGAAATATCCATATTCAACTGCGAATAAAGGAATTAAAGATTTTTGTTTGTTTTTTCCTTTTGCTTGAACAGGTATAAAAAGTGCGGCACTTATTATTAGACTTAGGAATGACTTCATATTTTTTTATTCTATATGCTAAAAACGGAAACCTACCCCTAATGACAAATTGAAAAATACAGGTTCATAAATGTTTCTGGAATATCCTTCTGGCTTCAAATCGTACGATTTAATGATTTCACCATACATTATATTTCCCGATAAAAATAGGTTATTCCCAAAATAATAGTTCGATTGAATCAAGAAGTGGTACCCCAGTTCAAACAAAGTAAAAAACTCATACCTTGCAAAACACAAAGTTCCAGGATCATCATCGAATTTATTCCAAAATATGAGATACTTAGCATCTTGATATTTGGAATACCCCATATCAAGCCCAGCACCAATCTTCAACTTAAAACTTTTATTATTAATGGGGGAAAAGAAAGGAGTAAGGTCAATTTTTCCCCCATCATAATGATATTGTAAAATGTTTGATGATTGTACCAACTCCGAACCAGAAGGCCAAATTTTAGTTGTATAAGAATTTTGGTTACGTATGCCTACACTAAGTCCAAACCCATTATAAATATTTCGATCATAGTTGATTTTAAATGCCTTACCCTTGTGCAATATAGCAATCCCCGCACTTGTTGAAATTTCATTTTTCTGTCCGAAAATATTTACAGAAAAAAGAATTAAACATATAAGGATCGAGTACTTATTCAGTATATAACTTTCATCAGAAATGCCCATTTCTTTATTATGTATAGTTTTATGTATTTTCAATAAGCAGCCTGTTTGCAAAACAGGCTGCTTACTATTTTTATTTTGGAATAACACGGACGTAGGTTGTGTAGAAAAATTCATTTGTCAGTTTTAAAGCTGGCCTATTCCCCAACTCCGGATATTCCGCATAATATCGAAAATGGTTTTCGTAAATATCGCTCCAATAATCTCCTGTTCGGTTGTAATCATATTTATATGTGCTCCTGTAATACGTTTTTATTCTATATAACAAATCACTATACGTTATTTTCGAACTCACTGATTCTGTAATTGAACCTTCAGGCTTTAAAACTAGTCCAGGAATTCCTAATAATTCTGAACTCATTTCAGCAATAATTTTTGCAACAACAGTGCTAACTTTAGTTACTTCCTTTGTTGGATGGTCCATAAAGGTTACAAATGGTTTTTCAGAAATTCCAGGATGCCAATCCTCCATAAGTACAGTATGCACATAAAACCATCCTTTACCATAACCATCCTTAGCATACCTTTCATATTTTCTAGGAAAATACTCACCAAAAGCTTCTTCTGTTATACCTTCCGCAGGAAGGGTTACATGAGAGTTTAAACTATTAAAAGTTACTCCTGCCGTTGTAAAAAACAACCTTCCAGGATCTGTAAACAAACCTTCGACACCATCATTTTTAATATATACCTCTCCAATATATACCTGAAAACGATAATTGCTATCATCCTCCCAAACTGACAAAGGATCAATATATGATGTTGCACTTTTTTCCTGTTGATCCAACTCGTTCATATTTAGACTTTTTTCTATTTGCTCATCAGTTGATTGGCCAAGGTTTACAATAATGACAGGATAAACTTCAGTTAATTCTTCATTAGCCAATAAAGTTTCATCAGGCCTTCCTAGAAAATATCCAATATTTTCATAACTGTTATCAATTGGATTAGATGTTATTACAATATTTGTTCCTATAGGGTAATCTTCAATTGGATATGGGATATAAATCTCAATACCTTTTGAAATAAGGTCATCAACTAAGGTTGAAGATGATTTCAAATTTGGATCGCTCTGTAATTGATCGGAGAATGCTTTGGCAAAGACACCAGAACCTTGCAAAATATCCAAAGATTTTAATTGGCTACTGCGCTTCATCAAATGGGCAAATTTTACCTTATCTTCCATTTCTCGAGGCTGTTTCTTAATGGTTTCCACAATGTCGCTTAGTACAGCAGGATCGTCGCCAATTTCGGCAATAATTTTTGCTGCCTCAGCCAATTGATTTTTTAACAGCTTTTCAGAATCGGTCAATTCCCGGTATTCGATTGCAGAGCCTTGACCTGGCGGGACGATCTCTGGCTCTTTTTGGCAAGAGTTAATAAAAACCGAGACCAACACTAAAAACACCACGAAAAAAACATTTTTCATTTTCATAAAATGTAAATTTGCTTGTTAATACTATAGTTAACTATAACCTCGCCTCCTCTGTCAAATTGCAAGAAGTGCCAGGGGATGGTGAGGTTTATTTTTCCCCTAAAAAATAGATTATTGTTGTTTTGTTGAAAATCGAATTTGGTTTTTTTTAGTTAATTGTTCCGAACAAATATAAAACAATATTTCACTCAATTTTTTTTTTTTTTGTTAAGTAATAGGAAAATTTTGATGAACAGCATAAATTCATTGACGAATATGCCTTTTTGTTTGACTAAATTATAATAAACTAAAAAGGAAAGGTTCAAGAAACCCTGTTTATTTTCTGCAATTCCATATATCCTTCCTTATTCTTCCCCGCTTCCAAAACAAAACCGAAGCGGTTCAGGTCGAGGCACAGGTCAAAGTCGCTGGCCGGTGAATGGAGGTGGTTGGCAGGGTCGAGCAGCCGGGCGCCATCGCCATACCGTAAAACTTCAACCATGGGTCCCAGGGGAAGGCGGGTCCCCTCCAGCCTGCTTTTTATCCATTCGGCACAAAAGGTATCTTCCTGCGAGGGCCTTTCGGCATTATAGCCCATAGCCACCAGGGTTACCGCTTCGGGCTTATTGAATTCGATATACTGCGCAATGGCTTCGGCATTCACAAAACTTCCGGTAAGCAATCGGGTAGCTTTTGTGGCCGAAACCAAGCCCCGCGTACCCGCGCTGGTGGTCAGCACCACCGTTTTTCCTGAAAAATCGATGTGCTCCAGGTGCGTCGGTGAGTTCCCAAAATCGAAGCCTTCGCATTTCCGCTCGTTCCTTTCGCCAACCAAAACTACGCCGGGGTTCTCTTTTTTCCATTGGTAAGCTTCCTCGACACTCCCTACCGGGATAATCTTTTCGGCCCCGTTATTCATTATATAACAAGCAGTTGAAAAGGCCCTGAATACATCGATTACCACGGTCAGGCCCCTTGCGGCTTCTGCTCCATTGTGTAAGTGCACTATCGTTATTTCCATGATGATTTATCTTGAAGCACAAAGATAACAATGTTTTAAAAAAGCAATTATCATCATTGGCACGAATATTGATGGCGGCATTTAATCTTGCTTATTTATCTGTTATTCCGTTTTTTACATCATTTTGTTTTTAATTTTTTAAACACCTAAAAAATATTAATGTTTTAGTAACGTATGTTTTACAGCACAATGTTGTAAAACATCTATTTTTGCAGTGTTAATATGTTTCACTAAAATGAATGAACAATGAAAACAAAAGTGTTTTATTTAGCAAGTAAGGTAATGGTCGTACTTGTGCTGACCATTGTGTTAGTGGTAAAGGCTTTGGCCGGAACCAGTCCTAAAGTAAGCCTGGTACCCTTCGGCACCGAACGTGCTTTGATCGCCATCGAGAACCTTTCGGAGCTCCCTACTGAGCTGTTGATTGAAGATGCCGACGGTAACGTGGTTTACTACCGCGAAGGCATGGTAAGGGAAGACTACTACTCGAAAAAGTTCGATTTCAGAAACCTGAATGAAGGCGAGTACAAAGTGACAGCCAGCAACAAGAACGGGAAAAACACATTATCGTTCCTGGTAGTCAACAACAAGATCGTGGTCAACAAACCCAACAATGGTAAAAACCCTTATTTCGAAGTAAAAAACGGGGTATTGAAACTCTCGATGCTAAATCCATCCAACGAAACAGTTAAACTCAACCTGGTGAACGAGAACGGCATTTTATTCAGCAAAGAATTGGGGAATGAATTCAGCATTACGGCCGGTTTTAACCTGAACAATCTTAAAGGTGGCGATTATGCCGTAGAAATTGTGAGCGAAACCCGAAACTACAACTTCAACTTTACCCGGTAACATTATGGATGATCCAAATCAAATTCAGGTATTCATACCGACCCTGTCAGGCACAAAATTCCAGACAGGGTTTTTTTTGTTGAAAACTATTTGATAACCCTTGGGCGGCCAATCTATTTTATATTGTGCTATTGGATAATTTTGCAAAAAGGTTTTTTATGCCATACCGCCGACTACCAACCACCGATCAGGCCAGGATCAGGGCCCTTCAGTCTGCGCTTGCCCATCACAGCGATCCGGCAACGCAAAATGAACTACTGTCCGACTCCGTATTCATGGAGTTGAAGAATTTCCTTCCCCGTTTTCAAAATGCAGTATCTTATTTCGACCTTTCGCAAAAAACGCAAACGAAAAGGGCACAAGAATACAGCGAACTGGTTAAAAAAGCCCGTATTTATGTCTCTCATTTTATCCAGGTGGTAAATATGGGAATTGCCCGTGGCGAACTCAAGCCTGAAGTACGCAAATTTTACCAGCTCAAAAATGAAGAAAAAGCCATCCCCAATTTACTTACTGAAAAGAGCCTTGCCGAATGGGGCAAAATTATCATCGAGGGCGACCAAAAGCGCATCCTCACCGGGGGAAACCCGATTTATAATCCATCGATTGCCCTTGTAAAAGTAAACTATGAGAAATTTTACGATGCTTGGAAAAACCAAAAAGTTCTACAAGCCAATACGGTGCGCAACCTGAAACAAGTATCGGCCATGCGCACCGAAGCCAACAATCTGGTAGTTAAAATCTGGAATGAGTTTGAGAACTACTATTCTCACTTACCCGATGATGAAAAACGGGAAAAGTGCCTTCATCACGGTTTGATTTATGTATTCAGGAAATCGGAATTGAGAAAGTCGAAAATGAAGCCAGAGCTTCCTAAAACGGAACCTGAACCCAAAATTTCCAAAAGGATACTGCCCCAGGAAACTGAGGCCCTGCATCAAAACGCACATGAAAACCAGGCGCCTGAAACCAGGAAGCTTTCATTCCTGCAAGCGGTACTCCCTTTCTGATTCTTTTCTTTTACCCAGTCTCCATAAAAGATAGCCCGAAGCAACAACGGCTATTGTACTAATTATCACAACAACACCGAATTCCGATCCGGTGCCCAATTCATCAGGATCGACATTGATCACTTGTCGATCGTACAGATAATAGGCAACAACGGCGGTAGTGTTGTTAAGAAAATGGGCTAGAATGGGCATCCAAAGATTTCCGCTCCAAACCAACATGTACCCGAACATGGCCCCAAGTAGCATCCTTGGGAAAAAACCATAAAATTGAAGATGCAGGGCACTGAACAAGGCCGCGGTAAGCCAAATACCCCAGTGCGGGCTACGTGTCCACCGTGAAACTATTTTTTGGATCACTCCCCTGAAGAGCAGTTCTTCGCCAACCCCTGGTATAATCCCGATCAATACAATATTAAAAAGGAGGCCACCAACAGTACCGGTTTCAATAAACAGATTGGTCAATTCCTCAGCTGCGGCTTCTTTCTCCTTCATCCATTCTTCGAGCCCCGATAAAAATTTGGGCAACTCGATTTCAGCATTCCAAATCCCCAGTTCATTGATCAAAGGACTTGCAAACCAAACCATGGCAACAGACAACAGAATTTCTGAAAAGCCAGGTTTTTTATCAATTTTTAGGGCCTGGCCCACCTTATCCGAAAACAGATAGGCAAAAACAAAGGGCGGAAGGATGAACAAACCAAGCGACTGGAGCAGTTGAAGATACTTCAACAAATGCAAAGCATCCGGATCGTTGTAAAGATTGCCGTTCATTAGCTTAGACCAATCGTGGCCAACAAGAAAAGGCAAAGCCAACAACATCCCCACGATCATTACCACCAGAAGACTGGCCAAAGATATAAACAAGATAAAAACCAGTTGTTGGAATGGATGTAAATTGCGAAAGATACCTTTGATACTCATTAATCAATAGTTATGACGATTTACCGTTTCATTGAATAGTGGGCAAAAGTAGGAAACTAAAGTGTTTTATAGCATAAAACTGATTCCGATTTCATGCATTTAGTTTTTTTTTTAATTTTGCTGCAACAAACGATAAAAAACTGCAAGCGATGAACGAAGAAGTAAGCATGATACTCGATATGACCAAAGAAGCAATGCAAGCCTCGATAGATCATCTTGACAAAGAGTTGGTTCACATCAGGGCGGGCAAGGCAAATCCCAGGATGCTTGACAGTGTATTTGTTGAATATTATGGGACACTTTCACCGATAAGCCAGGTTTCGAGTATATCAACACCTGATCCTAAGACCATTACACTTCAACCTTGGGACAAAAAAATGATCCAGCCCATTGAAAAAGCAATATTAAATGCAAATTTAGGCTTCAACCCTGATAATAATGGGGAAATAATACGTATATTTATCCCGCCTCTAACCGAAGAGAGAAGAAAAATCTTGGTGAAGGAGGCCAGCAAAGAAGGTGAAGCAGCTAAAATTGGCATACGAAATGCACGCAAGGATGCCAACGAACAGCTAAAAAAACTTCAAAAAGAAGGGCTCGCCGAAGATGATGAAAAACGTGCAGTTGAAAAAGTGCAACAAATGACCGACGACTACATTAAGAAAGTAGATGAAAAAGTGGTCAAAAAGCACGAAGAAATTATGACTATTTAATTTATCTTACGATAAAGTTTGTGTTTTCATGGCTATTTAAGAGAGCAACCCATTCAGGGTTGCTCTTATTTTTGACGGGTCACCACAAAATCAATCAATTCGAGCAAGGCTTCACGCGCTTCATTTTCAGGGAATTCCATCAACATTTCCTTGGCCTGATGTACGAACCCCTTCATTCTTTCAAGTGCATAATCAACCCCTCCCCGTTCGGTAACCATTGCGATCAAGTGGTTTACTTTATCCTTCCGGTGGTTTTTCCGCTTCACAATGCGGATCATCTTTCTCCTTTCATTAAAACCTGAGTGATTTAGCACATGGATAAGCGGAAGGGTAATTTTCTTATCCTTGATGTCGTTACCAATGGGCTTACCGATGATACCTTTAGGTTGAAAATCAAAAATATCATCGCGGATCTGAAAAGCCAGACCGGCCAAGATCCCAATTTCTTTCATTTTTTCGATAAGTACCGGATCTTTACAAACCGAATGAGCCCCAACAGCCATGCTAGCCCCGATCAGCGAGGCTGTTTTTTTTCGAATAATATTGAAGTAGGCATCCTCGTCCATATCAAGTTTCCGACTTTTATCAAGCTGAAGAAGTTCGCCTTCGCTCATCTCTTTCACCGCTGTCGAGATCATATCGAGGGTTTCGTATTCTTTTTCCCGTGTAGCAATCAATAAGCCTTTCGACAATAAATAATCACCCGAAAGAATGGCAATCTTATTTTTCCATAGCGCGTTGATCGAAAATAGGCCCCTTCTCTCGTAGGAATCGTCAACCACATCGTCGTGAATTAAAGTAGCAGAATGCAGCAGTTCGATCGATGTGGCTGCAAGGTAAGTACTGCGATTGACCTCGCCCAGCATCTTGGCCGCGAGGAAAACGAACAAGGGGCGAAGTTGTTTCCCCTTCGAGCGGATCATGTAGTTCAAGACCAAATCGAGCAGGGGAATATCCGAACGGGTTATCTCCCTAAAAAACCGATCGAATTCTTTCAGCTCTTTTTGCACCGGTAGCTTAATCTGGTCTATTTTCGACATACATCTGGTTTAAAATCCAAAAGTAAAAAATTACCGGAACGATTGGCTCCAACCCAACTTCTTTTTGCAGCTTGCCTTTCACTTAATCACAATTCGACTACCGATCCCAAGTATTTATCCCTTATTTATTTAAATTTGTCGTTCCTAAAACCTATAGTGATGTTGCATACTGAAATTCAACAAGAAAAATTTTTAGCTGCTTCCGAAATTTTTAAAGCCATGGCCCACCCCCAGCGTGTGGCCATTTTATTTATTTTGAAAGAAGGAGAAGCATTTACCGTTACCCAAATTCACGAAAAGGTCGGCATCAGGCAAACCACAGCCTCGCATCATCTAAATATCTTGAAAGAAAAAGGGGTTTTGTGCTCCAAGCGTGAAGGCAAACACACCTATTATTTTCTCAAACATGGCGTGCTCAGTCAAATTATTGATTGTGTTACCAGTTGCACTTGTAACGATTAACCCAACTCAACTTCAATTCATGACTTCTATCAACATTTTCAACTATAAATTGTTAAAAAACAATACCAAAACAAATTTCCAACATGGCAAAAATTAGGGTAACAAGGTTTTTTGAATTCGAAATGGCACATGCCCTGTGGAATTACGACGGATTGTGCCGAAACATCCATGGGCATTCCTACAAGTTATACATCACGGTGATGGGAGAACCGGTAAATAACGAGGAACACCCAAAAAACGGCATGGTTATCGATTTTGGCGACTTAAAAAAAATGGTGAAACAGGAAATTGTCGACCCCTTAGACCACTCCCTTATGGTCTTCGAAAAAGCCCCGCACGAAAAACTTCTGGAGTTGAGAAGCATGTACGAACGACACCACCTGGTTCATTTTCAACCTACCTGCGAAAACATGGTGGTTTACATAGCAGAAAAAATCAGCCCCCTCCTGCCCAAAGAAATCATACTGAAAAACGTAAAATTATTTGAAACGGCCAACTCAAGTGCAGAATGGGTTGCCGATGACAACCTATAAAGAATGGAAAAAAATCAGCAACAAGGCAGGGAACTATACCTGCTCGACGCCTACGCGTTAATTTACAGGGCATATTTTGCCTTCATCCGGAACCCCAGATTCAATGCCCAGGGCCTGAATACTTCAGCCATCTTTGGCTTTACAAATACCCTGGAACAATTACTAAGCTCGCGTTCGCCTCAATACATTGCCGTGGTTTTCGACGTTCATGCCGATACTTTCAGGCACGTGATGTTTCCCCAATATAAGGCCAACCGCGAAAGTATGCCCGAAGAACTTCGTCTGGCCATCCCTTTTATCCGCGACATCATTAAAGCCTACAACATACCCATACTCGAGTTGACAGGTTACGAAGCCGACGACGTGATCGGCACCATTGCCCGCAAAGCCGTCCCCAATGGCTTCACTGTGTACATGATGACCCCTGATAAAGATTATGCCCAACTGGTGAACGAGCAATGTTTCATGTACAAACCAGCAAAAAACGGCAACGAAGCCGAAAGGTGGGGCCCCGAAGAAGTAGCCCGGAATTTCGAGA
>CAZSIK010000006.1:329-17500 GCA_964606515.1 uncultured Prolixibacteraceae bacterium | reverse complement strand
CCCGACCAGGTTATCGACGTGCTGGGACTAATGGGAGATGCCTCCGACAACATCCCTGGCTGTCCCGGCATTGGTCCAAAAACAGCCATGAAACTGGTTGCCGATTATGGCAGCATTGATGGAGTATACCAGAATATTGACCAATTCAAAGGGAAACTGAAAGAAAACCTCGTTACTTTTAAAGAACAAGTCTATCTTTCGCGAAAACTGGTAACCATCGATCAGGAAGTACCAATTGAAATTGATTTTTCTAAGATGGAATACACAGGGCCTGATAAAGAAGCCCTTTTGACCCTCTTTCACGAACTCGATTTCCGAACCATGGCCGCGAAACTGAAAGAACCTACAGCACCACTCAAGGAAGTGATCTTGCAGGGTTCGCTTTTTAATTTTGATGAAACAGCCCCTGATGCCCGTGGAAAAGAGTTATTAAACATTAAAACCTTGCCTCACCAATACTTAGCTATTGAAGATGCTGTGCAAAGAGCCTCGTTGCTTGAAAAAATCACATCTGCAGGAACATTTTGTTTCGACACCGAAACCACAGGCCTCGATCCGATGAGCTCCGAACTTGTCTGTCTCTCCTTCTCGATGAAGCCCCACGAAGCTTATTGCGTGTTGCTCCCCCGCAAAAGAGAAGACGCCTTGCCTGTGCTCGAAGAATTCAAGGCGGTTTTCGAAGATCCAAACCTGACCAAGGTGGGCCAAAACATGAAGTACGACATGCTGATGCTGGCCAATTACGGGATCGCCGTGAAAGGCACCCTATTCGACACGATGATCGCACACTACCTGATTCAACCCGAATTGAGGCACAATCTTGATTTTCTGTGTGAGCAATATCTTGATTATCAAAAAGTAGAAACAGAAGAATTGATCGGCAAAAAAGGAAACATGCAACGCTCGATGTGGTCGGTCGAAACAGCCAAATTGGTTGAATATGCCTGCGAAGATGCCGATTTAACGTTCCAACTATTCCCACTATTGAAAAAGGAGCTGAATGAAAACAGCCTCACCGAGCTTTTCGAGAACGTCGAAATGCCCCTGGTTCCGGTTTTGGCTCGAATGGAAATGAACGGGGTAAAAATTAACCCTGAAGCACTAAAAGAGTTTGCCGAAGTATTAAGGGAATTGATCATTGGAATAGAAAAAGAAATCCATACCCTGGCGGGCGAAGATTTTCTGGTTTCCTCGCCTAAACAGCTGGGGATTATTCTTTTTGAGAAACTAAAAATCGACAACAACGTAAAAAAAACCAAGACCAAGCAATATTCTACAAGCGAAGAAACCCTTGAAAAGCTGAGCGATCGCCACCCTATTGTAAACAAAATACTTGAATTCCGCGGGCTTAAGAAGTTGCTAAACACCTATGTTGAAACCTTGCCCGAATTGATCAATCCACGTACTGGCAAAATACACACCTCATACAATCAAGCGATTACATCAACAGGTCGTTTGAGTTCGACAAACCCCAACCTGCAAAATATCCCTATCAGGGATGAAAATGGCAGGGAAATACGAAAAGCTTTTATCCCCTCCAACGAGCACCATTGTTACCTATCGGCCGACTACTCTCAAATTGAACTCAGGATAATGGCTGCATTGAGCGGTGACCCCAACATGGTGGAAGCCTTTAATAACAACCTGGACATCCATGCAATAACCGCCTCACGCATCTTTAAAGTACCGGTACAAGAAGTTACTTCTGAAATGAGGAGAAAAGCAAAAACAGCCAATTTTGGAATTATTTACGGGATTTCTTCGTTTGGCTTGTCACAACGGCTGAACATCGGTCGGTCGGAAGCCAAAGAAATTATCGACGGCTATTTTGAAGCCTTTCCCATGGTTAAAGAATACATGAACAAGAGCATCGAAAATGCACGAAAAACAGGTTATGTCCAAACTTTATTGGGACGCAAACGATATCTGGGCGACATTTTCTCGGCCAATGCGACCGTTCGTGGCGTAGCCGAGAGAAATGCGATCAATGCCCCCATACAAGGTTCGGCAGCCGACATCATTAAAATTGCCATGATCAGGATCGATAAGGAAATGCAAAACCTTGGTCTTCAATCAAAAATGATCCTTCAGGTCCACGACGAGCTCAATTTCGATGTCCTCGTTGAAGAATTGGAAGTCATGAAAAACATTACAAGAACCGGAATGGAAGAAGCGTTTAAACTAAACATCCCGTTAACTGTTGATATGAATAGTGGTAATAATTGGTTGGAAGCCCACTAAACACACAATTTATGCGATACATTATTGTCACCGAAGAAGATTACCGTAAAGCCATCATCCGTTTCCTCGAGATCTGCGATGCGGAACCCGACACACCTGAATTCGAAGAGGCACAAGAATTAACCACTCTTATGGAAAAATACGAGAACATGAGCTGTTTTGAACGTCATCAATACAACTAATTGAATTCCTATCCATGTTTTTTCCAAAACTTCCGAGTCAATTAAAGTTTATGAAGGATCAACCAATCAGGATCGCAATTGTTACCGGTGCAGGGAAAGGCCTTGGCCGAAGAATTGCCATCGATTATGCACGTTCTGGGGTATCCATTGTGATTGCCGAGAAAAATCCCCTATGGGGTACTGCGGTTCTCGATGAAATCATCGGGGAAGGCCACGATGCGTACTTTATCGAGACCGATGTTTCAGACCGGCTCCAAATTGAACATCTCATGAAGGAAGTGGAACAACGTTTTGGCTGCCTCGATATTTTGATTAACAATGCCGGCATTTCGATATGGCACGATCCGCTCACCCTCGAAGAACAAGAATGGGATAAAATTATCAATACCAACTTGAAAAGTGTTTTTTTTGCTTCACGCGAGGCAGCCAAAATCATGAAAAACAAACAAGGAGGCTCCATCATCAACATTGCCTCTACACGGGCACTGATGTCGGAACCCAACAGCGAAGCTTATGCCGCCTCAAAAGGCGGCATCCTGGCACTTACCCATGCACTAGCCGCATCGTTTGCCCCCTACCATATTGCCGTGAATGCCATCCTCCCCGGCTGGATTGAAACCAGCGACTACAACAACCTTAAAGCGTCCGACCATCAACAACATTTTTCCCAAAGGGTTGGACGACCAGAAGATATATCGGGTGCCTGCCTCTTCCTTTCAAAACCAGGAAACGATTTCATCACCGGAACCCAATTGGTTATCGACGGTGGCATGACCCGAAAAATGATCTATCTCGATTAATATTTCAAGACAAAGGCCTTCCCTTTAGAATACCCGCGAAAATAATTCAGCTATTTGCTGCCCCAACCATTTGAAAAAGGCAAACACCACGTTGCTATGGTACCATTCGTATCCATATAAGAGGTACAAAATCAGCAGTAAAAGCAAAAAGATGAGAATGCTGCCCAGCTTTCGCCCGGCAAATTTGCTCCCACTCCTTATAATTTTTTCCGAAAAACGGGTTGCCCACCGATCAATGTGTGCAAACAAGGGATAATAAATGGTCACCACTACCAGCATCCCAATCCAGGTAAATATGAACGGGCGCTGCGTGTAACGAAAAGTAAGCAAATATTGATCGATGTAAATGGCAATCAGGTTCGCCAACAGAATACTGATTACCAAAACCATAAATTTAAAGATGCTTTTGAAATTCATAAGCTGAACAGTTTACTGATATAAGGTTAGACCCCTTTTCCGATAATCGATTATGGCTTGGTGCTCAACAAGAAAATCGCTGCCCAATAAACCCGAAATCCGGTAAGGACAAAACTGACCATATACCTTGTTGATGCTATCGAGGTCGATTAAAGCCACTTCAAACTTTCTTATCATGAAATCAGCAAACCTAATTTCTTCCAATATTCCGATTGTAGTTTCAATTGGGTGGGAACCGATTCCTGCTGAATTGATCTGGTTTTCCTGATCGGGAAGTGCTTTAAAATGCTCGCTGTCATTTGCATCGAAAACCGATTTTGAAGCACCCGTATCCAGTATCCAATATTTTTCTTCATTTTGCAAGAAGGTTGATTTGATCAACAAGTGAAAATTTCCCTCTTCCAACCCGATCAATTCAAGGGGAACTTCGTATTTCGTTTTTTTTCTCATTCAATTGAAATAATAAATTAAGGATACTACCAATTAGAACACAATTACATTTCCGCTTTTCACCTGGATAAAGCCAAATTCCTTATATAGAGCCACCAATGCAGGGAACTGGGTACAGTGCGAAGGCATCACTTTTTCAACTTTCATTTCCTTTAAAAAGCCTATGGTTTGACGGGTTAGTTCATCATCGGCCACCAGATGAAAACCACCAATAACGGCGTAAATTTTATCAATCCCGCTCACTTTACGGGCCTGCAGCACCATGTTGCCAATTCCTGAATGGGCACAACCCGAAACCACAACCAGCCCCTTTGAAGTAAGTATGGCCATGCCACTGTCGTCGTTCACAAAATCGTCATTTCCATTCTGGTCGACAAAAGCAGTAGTTTTCGACTCAAAAGAAGTGATCCGGGATATCTCGCCCAGGAACCAGGTTCGGCTATCCAGTTTTAACGCTTCAGTATTAAGTTGAAGTTTAAAATAATATAGGTTTTCTGCTTCTTCAGTGCTGAATAAAATCCCAAGGGGACTATGGTTGCTTTTTCTGTACCGTTTCATGAAAATTTCGGGGTGCCCGATTATCGTTTTGTTTTTAAGAAAACGCAGCCCCCCGGTGTGATCGTCGTGCCCATGACTAAGCACCACATTTTCAATCTTATCGATATCGATTTTCAATCTGCGTGCATTCTCGAGGAAGAGATCCGAAAAACCGGTATCAAAAAGGTAAGGAACAGGAGTTTCAATATAGAAGCTCAAACCATGTTCGGCAAGGCAATTTCGCCCCGCGGTATTGTCGTTCAATACGGTAATTTTTACTGTTTCCATGGGTTAATCGAGTAAGGCCAGTGGCATTTTAATAAAGAAGTTGGTCCCTTTTCCGATAACGGATTCGAACCTGATTTCACCATTGAAATTTTGTACAATATTTTTGGTAATGGCAAGGCCAAGCCCGGTGCCACTGGTTTTAGTCGTAAAATTTGGCATGAAGATACTTTCCCTTGAAGCCTCATCAATACCCCGTCCATTGTCCAAAATAGAAATGATCGCGTTATTCTCTTCCTTGAAAAGGTCGATTTCAATTCTTCCTTTTTGATCGTCGGCAATTGATTGAATGGCATTCCTCATTAGGTTGATGACGGCTCTCGAGAATTGTTCCTTATCGGCATTGACCCATAAGGGCCACGAAGGGTCGAAACGGGTAATGATTTCGCACTGTCCGGTGTGTTCGTAAAGCTCGATGGTTTCTTTCAGGCGCTGAGCCAAGTCGAACAATTCGTTGCGGGCATTGGGTATCTGGGCAAAATTCGAGAAGGCAGTGGCAATGGCCGATAGATTGTCGATCTGCTCGATGAGCGTGTCGGTCACCTTTTTAACTTTTGCCCGATAATCATCGGTATTTTCAAAACCGGCCCTTTGTAAAAACTGTATGTTCAACTTCATTGGGGTTAAGGGATTCTTGATTTCATGGGCAATTTGTTTGGCCATTTCGCGCCAGGCCAATTCCCTTTCATTCCTGGCGAGTAAATCGGCGCTATGGGCCAATTCTTTTAGCTTATTGTTGTACTCGGCAACCAGCAAGCCAATTTCATCGTCGGAATGGTACCTGATGGGTTTTGTTTTTTTCCCTAATTGCATCTTCCTCAGGTTCTCCCTGATCAGTTTCAGCGGATCAGTGATGCGCCCCGAAAGATAGTAAGCAACTAAAATACTGGCCATTAAAAGAAGAACATAGATATTGACGAATGCCAGCACAAAGGTGGTTATTTGCTGCCTGAACTGTTTTTCGTGCGTAAAATAAGGGATGTTGATGTACCCGATGTTCTTCCCTGAGCGGTTGATTAAGGGTACGTATGCAGAAAGGTATTCCATTTCGCCAATATGCTCGCTGTGCAGGTAACGGGTAGGCTGATACAAACTCAGGAAATGAATTGCTGTATTATCCATATAACCCGAAATCAAACCCTTATCGAATATTTCGGGACGCGACGAAGCCCTCACCCGACCCGAAAGGTCAAATAAGTTGATATCGATCCAGAAGACTTCTGAAATTCGCAAAAGTTCCCGGTTCAGGTAGTCCATATTGAGGTCATCGAATTGGTTGGTTTCCGACATTAACATGTCCAGTTCAACAGATATCGAGTTTATTTTATCAACAAGGGCTTGTTGATGGTTCGTGCGGTATTGCCAGATATTGAACGCGATGGTTCCGCCACCCACAATCATTAAAGTGAACAACACCACGCCAATAATGGTTGCTTGAATTCTGATTCTTAAAGATTTATTCAATCCGGCAAATTCAATTCTTGGTTTGGATACCGCATAAATCCCCAATGCCAGTAAAAAGAAGAATACAAAAATGTAGGGAAACGAAATACAGTAGTCGTACAAACTGACCTCGGGTTTGCTCACCAAGATAAAGTCGTTGTTGCCCAAGTTTAAGATACAATGTTTATAACCGCCCCATTTACGGAACACCACTTGTTGGTCGGGAAAATCGTACGGCGATATGCTCAGGGTATACAAAAATTTTCCACCACGATCGACCAGTTCTCCGTTATTATATTTTGCGAAAGAAAAATGATTACGGATTCGATTATCCTTCGAATGTTGAGGAATTAACAATTCGGGGAAGCCGGTGCCTTCGGACAACATTTTGGAATTCAATTCAACATAAAGCCTTGCTCTTTTTTGTTTTAAGATCCATTCGAAGCGCCCCAGATAGGTAATGCGCCCGTTCATGTTTTCAAGGTAGAAAAAATTCAGCCCGGCTATTGAAATCCCCTTGTCTTCGATCGCTTTATCGAAAAAAGGAAAACAATGCCTGACTTCATTCTCGGGCTGTACAATTAAGCTATCGTTGGGTTCGCACACAGTAACCTGAAGGTCATATTCCCTGAAGTAACCGGAGAAATACTTATCCCCTATATAATCAGGCACATCGCGATAATAGCCATCGAGAAGTTGAATAAGTATGGTATCGGTTTTTATTTTAGCATCAATATCGAGTAAAAATAATTCAGCAACTGGGTCGCGTTCTTCCGAGAGGGTTACCACCATCAATTGTTGCATTTTTTCTTCTTTAACATCGATGAATTTCAATAAATTAAACAATACCAACAAGGCAAAAACGAATACAAAGACCACCATCACCGATAAACGATGGGTAATGATCCCCCATTTGCTTACAACAAATCCCAAGGAAACAATAAGCAAGAAGAAGATGCCAAGATACCACCCATCACTTGGCCATCGATGCAATAGATATAACAAGAGCAAAGCCGTAAGCAAAGCAAGGATGGTAAAAAATTCAAACTTTCCAGATTCTTTTCTAAAAACCTGGGTAATTCTATAGGTAAATAGAAGAAAAGCTAGACAAATCAGGCCTATCGAAAAGAATCCAATGATGCTGAAAAAATTCATTTCACTAACCTGAAAAACAGCAAACGAGATGCTCGAATTCATAACCAGCAAGTACATAGCCTGTCGAATGGCCACAAAAAATATAGCCGAAACCGCAAGACATAAAAAAAGTAGAAT
This sequence comes from uncultured Prolixibacteraceae bacterium, assembly GCA_964606515.1. Classification (GTDB taxonomy): domain Bacteria; phylum Bacteroidota; class Bacteroidia; order Bacteroidales; family Prolixibacteraceae; genus CAZSIK01. The sequence continues at coordinate 9,873 of CAZSIK010000006.1, read as the reverse complement.
TCCTCGGTTAAGAGGTTCTTTTTTCAATCGTGTTTTCAGGTTGAAGGACCTGAAAAAATTGATCGACCAAAAGGAGATGAAAATAGAGGAGATCAGGAATTCGCCTAAAGAAGTCCAGTACGAAGAATATGCAAAATGGGCAGGGGAAAACAGATCAAGCAAATAGAGTGCTTGCGGCAAACGGTAATGGTTGATGAATAAATACAAACTACCAAGGAACAAAAGCAAGGCAACAAGCTTACTTATAGGGTATCGATGAAAGAGATGGTTGTTAATTCTTAACAGAAGGACAAAAAATAATAAAAGAGAAACAAGATAAAGCATCACAGGGATATACAGGTCGCGGTACAAGAAAGGGGAATTTCCTGCCGGTTTCAGAGAAAAAAGAAACTGTTTATCCTGGTCAACTACAGGATATGATTGCTCGCTATTGTAAAACAAAACTTCATAAGTATCAGGAATATGAAAATCACTTGCAAAACGATTTTTTAAATAGTCGTTGTTAATCTGATAGTTGAATTTTATCAGGATCAATCCATATACTAAATAGGGACCGGTGTTGGTGCGCGATAAGAGGTACCAACCATTTTGAAGACGAACCAAACCTTCGGGGGCAGTTTGTAATTCAGGTAAAAAAGCGGTTAGCGGGTCAGACCAATACACGGCCCGGTTATCGCGGGCTACAAGTAGGGAAAGTTCTTCTTTTTCAAAAAGCTGGTTATACTCCTTTAACAGGTCAAAAAGGGGGTGGTCGAAGTTTTCAGGAAGAACTGCAACTTTTTCAGAAACGTCGCCAATAATTTTCCCGAGCTTATCTTGCTTTTGATGCACCACCTTGTTGAACCTACCGATATCTTGTTGGCCAACAGAACCGTCGAGGATCAGGTTCTCGGCAAGAAATCCTGTCAATAGCGCCAGTAGCGACATTAATAATGGCAACACAAAGTATAGTTTTCTCTTTCCAGGCATTTAACGATGATGATAAGGTAATCCTTTGAGAATGGAGAAAGCCCTGTAAAGTTGTTCCGTAAAAATCAAACGGACCATCTGGTGCGAGAAGGTCATAGACGATAAGGAAAGCAATTCATCGGCACGTTGATACAGTTCATCTGAAAATCCGTAGGGCCCACCGATTATAAAAACCAACCTTTTCGTTCCAACTACCATTTTTTGGTTGATCCATTCCGAAAACTGAAGCGACGAGAACTGCTTTCCTTTCTCGTCGAGAAGTACAATTAAATCAGAAGGGTTCACTTTCGCCAACAATAATTCGCCTTCCCTTTGATTTTGTTGGGCCTGGCTAAGGTTTTTGCTTTCTTTCAGCGCTGGCACCACAATCATCTCGAAAGGCAAGAAATGAACAAGCCTTTTTTCATAGATTCCAATCCCTTTATCCAGGTAATCGGCCTCTGTTTTACCACTAACCAGCAAAGTAATCTTCATTCGATTGAATTCATGCAGTAAATGCGCTGCATATTGGCTTCGTGAAAATACAAAAAACATTGCACGTTTTTTGCGTTATTTTCCGCTTGTAATCAAAACAAGTTCTTTTATCGTTTGCAGGGAATAACAACAATATCAAAAATAAAATGTAATTTCATCCTTTGAAGTTAAAAATACAAATGGGCACGATGAAGGAACAAAAAAATAAGTCATTGTAAATGAAACAGTATCAAATAAAATCATTCATCTTCTTGATTGCACTTCTTGTGGTCACAGTGGTTTCAGCACAAATTCCCGAAGAAGTCAGCAACAGTTTAAAAACGGGGAATGCAGCAAAACTGGCTCGTTTTTTTTATCAAAATATAGAATTGGTTGTGCTTGAAAATGAAAATGTGTACAGTAAGGCCCATGCCGAACAAGTACTCAGCAATTTTTTCAAGAATTACCCTCCATCCCGCTTTGTGGTCATCCATCAGGGAGGGAAAGGCGATTCAAATTATGCCATCGGGACACTCTATGCCCCCACACAAAACTTCAGGGTTTATATCTTGCTGAAAACAAACAACAACACTTCTCTCATTCATCAGCTACGCATCGAAAAACAGAGCGATTGATCCATGTTCGCACAACACCAAACAAAGAAATTTAACGATTGGTACCGTCAACAAGAGCGGAAAATATTTGATAGCACCAAGCCTTTTATAGAATGGGCCAAAAACATTACATTCCCTGGTTTGGATAAAATCCCCCTTTACGATGTCGGGTTTAGTTTCTGGAAATCCTTAAAAGGAGTTGCAGTTACCACCAGGGCAGCTGCTGTAGCCTTCAATTTGGTCTTGGCAGTATTCCCGGCCATTATCTTTCTTTTTACTTTAATCCCGTTGATTCCAATACCCAATTTCCAGACAGAACTTTTACTCATTATCGACTCCATTGTCCCAGATACCGCTTACGCCGCCATTCATAAAACCATTGTCGACATCATTACCATTCCTCACGGCAGTTTATTGTCGTTCGGTTTCTTGATGGCACTGTTCTTTTCAACCAATGGATTTGTTTCCTTAATTTCGGCATTCAACTCTTCGGTTAATGTAACCGACACCCGTTCGTGGTGGGAAGTGAGGGCGATAGCCATCTTACTGGTAGTCATCACCACTTTGCTAGTTACAATAGGTATTTCGCTCATTGTTTTTACCCAATCGCTATTGAATTTTTTGGTAAGGGAAACAATTATGGATCGCAATTTAACCTATTATTTAATCAGCGTAGGAAAATGGATCATCATCATTGGGGTTTTCTATTTTGCTTATTCCTTTCTTTTCTATCTTGCTCCAGCCCGCAAAAGCAAATATCGTTTTATCTCGGCGGGAGGAACCCTGGCTACAGTGCTTTCGATCGCCATCTCGATCGGGTTTAGCACCTATATCGATAGTTTCGGAAGATATAACGCCTTGTATGGCTCCATCGGGGCACTGCCGGTGCTGATGCTAATGATCTATTTTAACTGTCTGGCCATTATTGTTGGTTTCGAATTGAATGCAGGGATTGTGGCTGCACGAAAAAACAACAATCAACTTTAACTATTTGTTTTTAAGTGCCTCAGCACCTCCTATAATCTCCATAATCTCGTTGGTAATGGCCGATTGACGGGCATTGTTGTACTTGTTTTTCAACTCCTTCAACATCTCGGTAGCATTTTCGGTGGCCTGGTACATGGCAGTCATCCTTGCCCCGTTTTCAGCAGCATTCGAATCGAGCAGGATCCTGAAAAAATGCAGTTTCAAGGCTTTAACCAAAATTTCTTTTATTACGGCTTCTTCCGAAGGTTCAAAAAGGTAATAAGGAACCGTAAGGTTTTCATCGAAACTCTCGGAAATTGGCAAGGGAAGAAAGGATTCAACAGTAAGAACCTGAACTGCTGCGTTTTTAAATTTATTATATACTATTTCTATTCGTTGAAAACGGTTCTCAAGGTACCAATTAATAAGTTGAGCCGCCATTCGTGAGGCAGTGTCGAGGCGTTGCTGGTCGGGCAATTGATGAGCAGTTTGAAAAAGTTCAGCACCCCGTCCAAGCAATTCTTTCTCCACCTGCTTTCCAACCGCGATAAATGAAACCTTCCCTGCATCGATTAGCTGGGAATACTGTTCAAGGGCATGTTGAATGGCTTTTTTGGCCACATTGGAATTAAATCCTCCACATAAACCACGGTTTGAACCCACTACCACAATCAACACTTCTTCGATGGGTCGTTGCTCGGTATAGTGAGTAAAGTGTTGCGATCCACCCATCATCAGGTGTTGGATGATGTCGTAAGACTTCTGATCAAAAACCGACATTTGAATGATGTTATCCTGCGCCTTTTTCAATTTGGCTGCTGATACCATCTTCATCGCCGAGGTTACCTGACGGGTATTTTTGATTGAAACGATTCTGCTCCTTATCTCTTTTAATTGCGCCATGATGTTTATAGAAGAATATCAATAATTTCTTGTGCTACCTTTTTCAAAGTCGCTTTCATGTCATCGTTTAAAGTTCCTTTAGCCAGGTCATTTAGTAAGTCTTTATGATCCAAATCAAGCCTATCGATATAATTTTGTTCAAAATGAGAAATATTGCTTATGGGTAACTGGTATAGCAAGTCTTCGACTCCGCAAAAGATTACGGCGATCTGATGCTCCACTTTCATTGGGCTGTACTGCTTTTGTTTCAATAGTTCTGTATTCCTTGCTCCTTTGTCGAGAATTCTTTGTGTTGCCGCATCGAGCTCAGATCCAAATTTTGAAAAGGCTTCCAATTCGCGATACTGGGCCTGGTCGAGCTTCAAAGTCCCGGCAACCTGTTTCATGGGTCTGATCTGGGCATGCCCTCCAACCCTCGAAACCGAAATTCCAACATTGATGGCCGGTTTTATCCCTGAATTGAACAGGTCTGAATCGAGAAAGATTTGCCCATCGGTAATTGAAATGACATTGGTGGGAATGTAAGCAGCCACATCGCCAGCCTGGGTTTCGATAATGGGAAGGGCTGTGAGCGAACCTCCTCCTTTTACCTTATCGCGGATGCTTTCGGGAAGATCGTTCATCTTTGAAGCAATGACATTGGAGTCGATAATTCGCGCGGCCCTTTCCAACAAACGCGAATGAAGATAAAAAACATCACCTGGGTATGCTTCCCGACCTGGAGGTCTGCGCAACAGCAACGAGACTTCACGATACGAAACCGCTTGTTTCGATAAGTCATCGTAGATAATTAGGGCATGGCGACCAGTATCCCTGAAATACTCGCCTATTGCAGCACCAGCGTAGGGCGCATAGAACTGTAAAGCAGCAGGATCGGAGGCCGTTGCCGAGACAATAATGGTATAAGGCATGGCTCCATGTTTTTCGAGCGTGTGCGCGATATGGGCCACGGTTGAACCTTTTTGACCTATAGCCACATAGATACAATAAACCGGATCGCCTGCATCGTAATTAGTTTTTTGATTGATGATGGTGTCGATAGCAATGGCCGTTTTTCCTGTTTGCCTGTCGCCAATGATGAGTTCCCGTTGCCCCCGGCCAATTGGCACCATGGCATCGATTGGTTTTAAACCAGTTTGCAGAGGTTCTTTTACAGGCTGACGAAAAATAACGCTTGGGGCACGTCGTTCAAGAGGCATTTCGTATAGGGTTCCTTCGATGGGTCCCTTCCCATCGATTGATTCCCCGAGTGTATTGATTACCCGTCCAAGCATGCCTTCTCCTGCCATGATCGAAGCAATCAAGCGAGTTCGTTTTACCTGATCGCCTTCTTTTATCCCTTCGGAAGAACCAAGCAACACGGCGCCCACATTGTCTTCTTCCAGGTTAAGAACAATCCCTTTCACCCCCGTCGAGAACTCGATCATTTCGTTCGATTCAACATTTTCCAGTCCGTAGATATGGGCAATACCATCGCCCACCTGCAGAACGGTCCCTACTTCTTCAAGTTTTACTTCATTTTCAAAAGCAGAAAGTTGTGCCTTTAAAATGGCCGAAATCTCGGCTGGTCGGATCGCATTCATATCATTCAGCTTGTAATTGTTTCTTTATTGTTACTAAGGCCGACGCAATACTAGCATCGTATTGCCAGCCATTTAGGTTAAATATAAAGCCTCCCACTATGGATGGGTTGCATAGGGTTTCAAGTTCAAGGGTGGTTTCCAATTTCTTTTCAAAAATATCTTTCACCTTTTCTACAATCCCAGGATTGGGTTCTGTGGCCAATACCAAGGAAGCACTGGTAATGTTACAAGCATCCATCGACATGTGTAAAAAATTTCTACAAATTTCATCGAGGAACGATTCCCTACCATTATAAAAAACCAATCTTAGAAATCGTTGAGTAAGTTGATGGATATGAGGACCTAAAACAGAAGATGTTTTTCTGAATTTTTCAATCGAGGGGACTTTTGGATGACTGATATACGATTTAAAACCAGGAAATTGCATAAAAATTTGTGTGACAAGCCGAATGTCGTTGTCAACAACAGATAATACATCCCGATCTTGAGCTTCTTCAAGTAAAGCACGGGCATATCGTACAGTTACCCTATTGCGGTTCATAATGAATTAGTTAATAGAAACATCTTTAATTAGTTCGCGGGCAAGACGTTCCTGACGTCCTTTTTCTTCGAGATCGCTTTTCATTAATTTTGTTGCTATCTCAACTGAAAGCACAGCAATCTGTCCTTTTATTTCACTAATTGCGGCTCTTTTTTCCTGTTCGATCTGTTTTCTGGCATTTTCGATCATGAGGTCATAACTGGCCTGGGCTTTTTGTTTTGCATCCGCGATGATTCGATCACGTTGCACGACAGCTTCCCTCAAGAGTTGATCTCTCTGATTCTTCGCAGTTTCTGTTAATTTGATCTGTTCACTCTCGATTTTTGCCAACGATTTCCGGGCTTCATCGGCCGAACGTAAGGCAGTTGCCACCGAAGTTTGTCTTTCCTCCAATGCCTTAACCAATGGTTTCCAGGCAAATTTTGAAAGGATAAACCATAAAACCGAGAAGATAATGACCAACCAAATTATGGTTCCAAGATGCGGTATTAAAAACATATCAATTCATCATTTTTTAATTCAACAATAAACAGGCGCTGTAAAAAGTGGCAATCCCTCAGTTTACAGCGCTTTTTATTAAAACAAAGCCAAAAGGGCACAAACAATAACAGCAAGGAAGGCAACTCCCTCGATAAAAGAAGAAGCTACGATCATGTTCGATCTGATGTCGGCACTCGCTTCAGGCTGACGGGCGATGGCTTCCATAGCTGCCGCACCGATTTTACCAATGCCAAGGCCGGCAGCCAAAGCTGCAATCCCGGCACCTATCCCTGCACTTAACTTTCCAACGGCCAGTTCGGCCAATACCAGCAAAATTGTCATACTACCTTGTTTTTATGATTAGTGATGACTCTTTTCGGTTGCCATGCCAAAATACATGGCCGACAAGAGTGTAAAAATATATGCTTGAATAAAGGAAACTAAAATATCGAGCAACATGATGAACACTGAAAAAAGAACGGAAACCACCGCGGTAATCGATCCTGCTACCATTCCGGCCATGGCCGACATGATGAAGATCAACGAAATCAAAACCACAATAATTACATGCCCCGCAAACATGTTGGCAAAGAGCCTAATGGTTAATATCATTGGTTTAATTAACACCCCGGCAAGTTCGATGATGGGCATTAGGGGAACGGGGAACTTCATAAAAATCGGAACATCGGGATTCACGATATGGAGCCAATACTTCCGGTTACCGCTAATCACAGTAATTGCAAAGGTAAATAAGCTTAGCGCTACTGTAACGGCAATATTTCCGGTAACATTGAACCCCAAAGGTAAAACTAACCCTATTAAATTGGCCAGTAGGATAAAGAAAAAGAGGCTAAGTAGATAAGGCAAATAGAATTTATACTTTTCACCGATAAAAGGTTTGGCAATGTCATCACGAACAAAAAGAACCACAGGTTCTATCAGGTTTTGGAGTTTTCGGGGGGGGGATAAAGGGTTTCTTGCCGCTTTTCGAGCCACTGATATGGCCAGAATGGCTATGAGCAGAGATACGACCAACGCCCCAAAAACAGATTTTGTAAGCGAGAGATCGATCGGTACAGCTTCTTTTCCGTCATCAAGACGTTCAACTATTTTCCCCTCGCGAGGGCCTTCGAGGGCAAGATAAAATTGATGTTGGGGATTTAAGTTGTCATGATAAAATTGGCCAGACCATAAAAAATGCCATCCGGTATGCTGTGAGTATAAAATAACCGGAAGAGGTAGAGCAATATGATTTTTGTGGTGCGAGAAGAAGAACCATTCATGAGAATCGTTCACATGTTCGAATATATAACCAGCAGTGTTGAACTCACTCTTTTTTTCCGGATCACTACTTGCAAATGCAGCACTGTGGACGATCAAAAAGAGAAAAAACATAAAACCCCAACTTAATTTGGGATTTTGCAGTTTGCTTTTCTGTTCCATATTCACTTTTCCAAATACTCAAAAGTAACATTTTTTTATGGAAAGAAGGTTGAAAACAAACAAAAAATCAAACCTGAGAGTCGTTGATCAGTTTCATTACCGACCGCACTTCATATACTGCATAGGCAACATAAAGGGCAAGGTACACCATCAGGAAGATAACGGCATTCTCTTCATCAATTAATATATATAAAACACCAAAGATGATATAAATAAACATTTTCAGAAAAGAAAGCATCATGAATTTAAAACTGAATTTTGAAACATCGCTTTTCGCAATTTTGAGCATGTAACGATGCAACCCTAAAGTTGAGAGATAGTAAAAAAGCAATACAAAGGGAAAAACTGGGAGAAAATAACTTCTGAAGAACACAAGGAAAAGCACCACACTTACCCCTAAGATTATTGTGGTATAGATAGTAAGCCCTTTAAAAAAATTGAAAAAATTCTTTTCCATAATAGTTAGGTAAATCAGATTATTGTAGGGCAAAACTCAATTTTGGCTTGTTTTGCCAAAATTGTGACGAAAAATAACAAAATATTTTCAATTCTGTTTATTTCCCGAGATCATTTTACAGGTACCATTGAAAATAGCCCCTGAGTCGATTTGAAGCTGCATGGTTTCAATATCGCCTTCAAAGCGGGCACTTGATTTCAGGTATAACAAACCATTTACAACCATCCTGGAATGAAGCGCTCCTTCAATCTCCGCATTCTGACAATATACATCTCCCGAGACTTTGCCGTGTTCTCCCACGATCAAACGCCCTTTGGTCGACAAATTTCCCTGCAACTCCCCATCAATCCTAATATCCGATTCGGTTTCAATATTTCCTTTTATGATGGTTGAACCCGATAAAAGGTTTACTGAAGCCAGGTAATTTTCATTACTTTTTGCCATTGGTAAAAATTTTTGTGCCACAAATTTAGCATTTGTAAGCATCTAAGCCAACAGGATAAGGGACTAAGTCAACAAAACGACAAAAAAAAATCCCACAACATGGGATTTATTCTTCTTTAGACAGTATGAACCGTGATTATACCGCTACTTCTTTTTCAATAGCCAGTTTACCACGATAGTAACCACATTCCGGACATACGGTATGGTATTTTACCGTAGTGCCACAATTGGAACAAGAGGCCAATGTAGCAGGGGTTACTTTGTCGTGTGTCCTGCGCTTATCCCTTCTCGTTTTCGAGTGTTTATGCTTTGGATGTGCCATGTTTATATATTTTTACTTGTTATCAAATAAATTTTTCAATTTTAACCATCTTTCGTCGATCGGTGCGTCCTGATCCAGATCCTGCTTTTCTTGCCTTGCTGAATATTTATCGATTTGTTCCAACATTTCAGGGTTGCAACCTGTGCTACTTTTTCCCTTGCTGGGATGAACATGTTTGATTGGCAAGCCAAGGATAATCAGTTCATACAGATAGTAGGCCACATCGATTTGATATTCTTCGAAAGGAATTGCAATGATGTCATCGCCTAAATCTTCAGCTTCAGGGCCAAATTTTACATACAAGCGGCTTTTGTTTTTTACCGCTTGGAGATAATTTTCAAGGCATCTGTCGCATTGCAAAGTCACTGT
>CAZSIK010000006.1:0-319 GCA_964606515.1 uncultured Prolixibacteraceae bacterium | reverse complement strand
CAACTGAAAGTTCGAGAACCAACATAGTTGATTGCTTTTTCAGGAGAACTTCAGCTTTCAGCTCACCTTGCTCTACGATATTGTTTTTATAATATTCAAAGAACCAATCATTTATAGCAAATTCAAATAAATGATCCCCTTCTTTCAGCCCCTTAAAAGCTATCTTATATTCTGATAGGTTATTCACTTGCTGTTAAAAAAGTTTTGCAAAAGTATAAAAAAATACAAAACAAGGAAATTTGGTGGTAAAAAAATAAGGTATATATTTGCACCTCATTAAAAACATTGGTGCCATAGCTCAGTAGGTAGAGCAACGGAC
>CAZSIK010000005.1:33284-34398 GCA_964606515.1 uncultured Prolixibacteraceae bacterium | reverse complement strand
CCTGGCGAAACCGAAGCCGATTTTCAGGAATTGCTCGCGTTTATCAACGAGATGAAATTCGACCGGCTTGGCGTATTCCCTTATTCTCACGAGGAAGATACCTATGGTTTTAAACACTATTCCGACGATATTCCCCAGGAAGTGAAGCAAGCCCGTGCTGATGAGGTGATGGAGTTACAGCAGGCCATTTCAGAAGAACTTACTGCACAAAAAGTGGGACAAACCCTTAAAGTGCTCATCGATCGCGAAGAAAACGACTTTTACATCGGCCGAACCGAAGCCGACTCACCCGAAGTTGATGGTGAAGTGTTGATCGATAAGTCCCAAAAAATCGAAATCGGTCAATTCTGCCAGGTTAAAATCACTTCTTCCTTGTTGTTCGATTTGTACGGATAAGTAGTTGGCTGACATTGTTTTATTGTTAGAAAGTCAGGATTAAAACAACTGATCACGATTTTACAGCCTCAAGGTGCTTGGAATAATTTTCTCATTCTCCCCGAATTCATTTTTTTCAGGAAAGCAGTTGTTTTTTTTCTATAGACTCTTCAATGAAGCTTTGAAAATATTATCCTAACTTTGGTTGATAACTTAAAAAACAGAGTTAACCATGAAACGACAACTCCTACTTCTGTTGGTTTTTATCGCTGCATTTCAAATGTTTAGTTTCTCAGGAAATATTTATAAATATCAGATTATTGAATCGGAAGCGGACAAACTAAATGATTTGGCGCAAAAAATTGGTGTGTCGGGTAAAGGATGGCCTGTGTCAAGTGAAATTAAAGATAAATATCTTGATGTTGCCGGGGTTTCATTTGTTTTTTATAAAACTGAATTTAAGGAAGTTGTCATCAATAGTGACAATCAAAAAGACAGCGTATTTGTCCAAAAGTATAAAGTACAGGGATTGTTTTTCTCTTCAATGGGTTTAAGTGGCGATGTTCCGGACATCGAATTTGAAGAATTAACATCCCTTGATTTTTCCTCCAATCAATTGACAGGAAGCCTCCCCCAGATTAATTGTCCTAAAATAACATCAATAAGTTTCTCATCGAACAAACTAACCGGGCCGATACCCAAATACAATCTGGCCAATCTGACCAGTCTTTACTTATCG
>CAZSIK010000005.1:5875-33274 GCA_964606515.1 uncultured Prolixibacteraceae bacterium | reverse complement strand
TTCCCGATTTCGACCTTCCCAAACTCGAATATCTGAACCTGGAAAGGAACAATTTAAGCGGCATCCTTCCATTATTCACCGGCCTTCCTGAATTAAAGACCCTAAACGTTGATGATAACCAACTGTCCGGGATCGACAAATATTTCGGCTTGCCCAAACTGGAAATATTTTATGCCAAAAGAAATAAGTTTTCGGGTGGATTCCCGAGCATGAATTGCCCTGTACTAAAATCACTCGATTTGTCGAACTATGAAAACAATAATTATGCGAATAAAATCGGATTCTCTGGAACATTGCCCGAAGACATCAACCTGCCTTTGTGTATCACCTTCAAAATTAATCACAATCAGATGACAGGCCCTTTCCCTGTACTAAGCCTGCCTTCGGTCAAATATTTGGATATTTCTTTTAATGGTTTTACAGGTGAATTGCCTGCTTTGCATGAAACGATGCCAAACCTGGTTACCATTGATGTACACTACAATAAATTTTCAGGCCAAATACCAAATTTTAACCTCCCCCAATTGGTCCATCTTAAACTGACTTACAACAATTTTGAAGGGATTTTCCCCGTAATCAATAGCCCAAAATTACAGACCCTTTATCTCGATCGGAATAAAATCAAAGGGAATCTTCCTGATCTCAATATGCCTGATTTAGAAGAGATTGATTTATCATCCAATCAGTTTTCTGGTCAAATTCCAAATTTCAGCTTCGCTAAATTAGAAATACTCGACATTGCCAACAATCAATTAACCGGAACAATTCCCGCTTTTAATTGTCCAAGCCTTGAATATCTTGAACTACAAAATAATAAGCTTGAAGGAACCATACCCAACTTTAATATGCCTCTATTGTACCGGCTTAATTTATCGAACAACAGCTTAACCGGCAATATTCCCAATTTCAATTTCCCGAAAATCGACGAAATACGCATTGAAAGAAACCAGCTCTCAGGCCCTATCCCGGCCCTTGACCTCCCGTTGATCGAAGACCTTTACCTTGGTAATAATATGCTCTCTGATACGTTACCATTACTCAACCTGCCAAAGGTGAGGTACCTTTATCTCAACAACAACCAGATCGAAGGGACCTTCGACAATTCCAGACTTCCCAGTCTTTATAATGTAAATCTGTCATTCAATAAATTCAATGAATTAAAAAAAATTACTACCTATTCACCTAACCTAAACAGTAGTTATAACATACGCAATTGCAGGTTATCGTTCGAAGATATTGAGCCCAACCTCGACCTGAAATATTTTTATTATGAAGATCAGGATAGCGTCGAGCATACTGAAACAGTTTCAGGCAACCACCTTATCTTGGTAATTAAAACCGGGGGCAAGGCAAACAAATACCAATGGTTTGAAAAACCCGAAGGAAAGGATTGGGTAGAAATCCCAAACTCAGCAAAAGATTCACTTGTTGTTCCAAACGAAAAAAACGCCTTTTACTGCTGTCATATTACTAACACATTAGCACCCAACCTTACGCTGTATTCGAAAAAGATGCTTCAGCCATCGTGTCTCTCAATCAAAAACCTCGAGTTTTGTGCCGAAGCTGGAGAATGGGAAAGCAAGGAAGACAACGAGCTTGGAACCTCCGGTTTAATATCGATCAACGATCTATTGATGTTCGAAGGAACCATGACCATTGATACCGCGCTGTTGTCGGTTAAGGCCGAAGGCGAATTTTACATCAAAGACATACCCTTGCCAGGAGGTTCGATCGGATCGTATTCTTTCTGCAAAGGCGAATATGAACTAAAACTACTGGGCGAGGATGGTTATATCACCAATTTTCTGAACTCGAAATTCGAGGCCATGGGCGAATTGTTTGGTATTGGATTAAAACTAAATAAGCTTCAATTGGTTGGTGGTCGGAATGCCAATGGGATAAAAATCGACTGCACAGTTGAAATTCCTGGGATTGCAGGTGGGTGTGCCGAGGAAAATAAAGACACGAAAACAGCCATCGATCTTACCGGACTGGAATTCAGCACAAACGGCATCAGCCTCGAAGGTGCTGCCGTAAAAGACCTGGGAATGCTCCTCGATGGATATTGTCTGAAGAAGCTTGAGCTGAGTTATGATTCACAAAACGATATTCTGACTTCAGGTGTTCATGTGGCACTGCCCTTCGGCGAGATCGGTGGGGGCTTCAAATTGGTCCAAGGCTATATCGACAGCATTGCCTGGCTCCTCGAAGCCAGCAAACCACCCTTTGTGTTGGGTACCACCACCATCGGGATCAAAGGCTTTTTCGGGCACATTTCGAACATAACCGATCCGGCCATTGAAATTGAACTTGGTGGAATTTTTACCGATATAACTTCCGAAAATTTCTACTTGGTGAATGCCAGTGGACGAACTGTTTGGCCTTCGCTTTTTGAAGTTAAAGGAGAAGGGAAATTTCTGAAACCTCCACTGATCGATAAGCCCTACCAGGTTAATGGCGAAGTGAAGATGTCGTACGACCACCCACTTCAATTGTTTGGAATCGATTTTGGTGGAAAAATTGGCACCAGCGATGAAGAAACCTGGTTGCTTCAGGGCGAAGGACAACTAAAACTGAGTACGCGGATGCAACCTCCCGTGATTGCCGGTACAGTGGATGGCACCATGACCCTGCCCGAGTTTGAAAATAAATTTCCTTACGATTGGCTGAACAGCATGTTCAGTTTTCCGGTTGAAGCCAATGCACAGGCGACCTTTGTCTGGGGGAAAAGCCACATCCTACATGGTACGGCCAGTTTTAAAACCGAAACACGGGGCCCTTATACCCTGCGTTATGTGATCGATCTTTATAAAAAATATGGCGATGATGGATTCATCTGGTTTGAGCATAAAATCGAATCCAAATCAGCACAACTGAAAAGCGGAACCATTTCAAACCATATTACTGAAAGTTATACCATTTCAAAGGAAACCGAATTGGCCGTCATTGGGATTATCAGCCAAAAGGAAATTCCGGTATCGACCCTTACCGATCCTAAAGGAAAGGCCTACAACAGCACCTCGGTTTCGGGCGAGGTGGCTTATTCAGTTTCGTCGGATAAGAAAAAGGCATTCTGGACTTTGCTGAATCCCGCTGAGGGAAACTGGAACCTTAGCCTTCAAAACCCAGCCAGTACCGACTCGGTTTTCCTGTTTGTACAACAAAAACAAGCCGATTTGAAGCTGTCGTTGAGTCAAACGGGCAAAAAAGTGAGCGTGAGTTGGGACCCGGCAAAACTATCCGGCTTTAGTACCCTTACCTTCCTTCTTGATGACAATGCAAGTGGCTTCGATGGTTTTGCCGTGACAAGCTGTTCGGCAAGTCTGGGGACAATGAGCTTCAATATAGAAGATACCCTTACAGCATGTAGCTATCATCTTTTTGCTCAGGCCACAGGAGAATCTTCAACCCTGCAAAGCTATGCCGAAAAAAAAGTGAATAATCCCAAGTCGATACTGGCTCCGCCGGTTATTCTTTCGGCTTATCTAAATCAGGAGACCGGAAAGATCAGGGTGAACCATAGCCAAAGTGCCGATCCTAATACTAAAGGCTATGTGGTGTGGCTTAGCGATGGTACAGGAACCGACTCAATCGTGGCAGTGCTGAACAAGGGGACAAGCTTCTTCGAATTCAACATCGATAATCCCGATAAGAAAACCATTTCTATGGTTTCGTTCGATTCGAACGGGCTTACCGGGTGTTACTCGGAAGCGAAACAAATTAAGACCGGGAATCCTATTTTTTATGGTGTTAAAGGAACTGGCCAAGAGCTCTACGTGTATCCAAATCCGGTTTCGGGAATGGGAACAATTTATTTCAGCCTGGCGCAACAGTCGAGTTGTGAGGTTTCGCTTGTCGACTTATATGGGCGGGTCGTTGCTACCATTTGCAAGCAACATTGCCAACCTGGGGTCCATTTGGTCGATTGGGATTTCAATAGTCTGCATAAGGGAGTGTATTTTGTTGTTCTGCAAACCGATAGACAAAAATATTCCGGAAGGGTCATTGTAAAATAATTCAATTACAGAATAGTTTTGTTTAACCCCTGCTAGCAGGCTTATCCTGTTTCGGGCGGTATATTATTATAGGTTGAAATACTCCCTCGGTGATTTTCCAAAATATTCCTTGAACCTTCGGGTGAAATAGGTTGGGCTCGAGAATCCAGTTTCGTAAGCCGCTTCCGAGATGTTGCATTTTCCGGCCGATAGTAACCGTACTGCTTCTTTTAACCTGATGGAACGGATGAATTCGGTGGTCGAGCAATCGGCCAGGTTTTTCAACTTAAGGTGAAGTAAGGAGCGGCTCACCCCCAATTCCCTGATTAATAGGGTAACATCGAGGTCAGGGTTGCTGATATGGTTTTTAATGATTTGGGTTAATTTCTCGACAAATATCTTATCCGATTCGGAATGGGCAATTTCACTTACGGGCACGAAGGCATCGTTTTTAAACCGTTCAATCAAGCGTTTTCGGGTGTTCAGTATGTTTTGGATATTCTGCTCAAGAATATGGGGGTAGAAGGGTTTTTCAATATAGTAATCGGCCCCGGTTTTCAAACCCTTGTACCGGTAGTCGGGGCCACTCTTTGCTGTAAGTAAAATCACCGGGATATGCGAGGTATTCAATTCTGATTTAATAATGCGCGTGAATTCGTAGCCGTCCATCTCGGGCATCATCACATCGCTGATGATCAGATCGGGTAGCGCGTTTTTAATTTTAAGAAGGGCTTCGCTTCCATTTTTTGCAGTGAAAATTTGATACTTATTTTCGAGTGTTTCTTTCATGAATTCAAGCAGTTCGGTGTTGTCTTCAACGAGTAGGACGATGGGGTCGTGCGAGAGCCCCAGATCGTCGATCAATATATTCTCATCGAGGCTTTCTTCGCCATTGGCCCATTCTTTTTCTTCTTCATCGTATTGCAAGGGTTCAGCCATGATTTCCTCTTTTTACATAAGCTAGGCCAATCCCCGATCCTTTGTATTTCTGATCCTGATCTTCGATATGGAAGAACCTTTCGAATACCTTGTCAATCATTTCGGGTTTGATGCCTTTGCCGCTGTCGGATACTTTAACTACAAGGTACTGCTTTGACTTTTTAAATTTCTCGCTGCGTTTGGTGGTTTCGATGTTAAGTTCCACTTTCCCTCCCTGGCTTGTAAATTTGAAGGCATTCGAAAGCAGGTTGTAGATGATTTTGTCGAGTTTTCCTGCATCGTAGAAAAGAATGGGATCGGTTTTGGGTGTTGTGATGATGAAGTCGACTTCTTTGGTTTCGGCTATGGCTTCGAATGTTTCTTTGATCTCTTTAGCCATTTGACCAATGTCGCCTTTCGAAACCTGCAGCTTTTCCCTCCCGGTTTCCACTTTTCTGAATTCGAGCAACTGGTTGATGAGCTGGAAGAGCCGTTGTGCGTTTTTCTCGATTACTGTTAAGCTCTTTTTGAGATGAGGGGTTAACTTTTCTTCTTCCAAAATTTTGCTTAAAGGTCCCAATATCAAAGTGAGAGGGGTTTTCAACTCATGCGATATGTTGGTGAAAAATTCAAGTTTTACCTGATGAAGCTCATCGGCATGTTCTTTTTTCCTTCTTTCCATGATGACCAGGGCTTTCGATTTTTCTAACCTTTTCCCAATCAGGAACAAGATGATGGATATACCCCATATTGCGATGAAATACACGTAATTAGCCGTTTGTAATCTCGTAACGGGCTATTCCGTTGGTTGTGGCGATAAATACCCAATCATCAAAACGTCCAAAATCGTAGATGTTGTTCGAAGGCAATCCATTGTTGTTTTTATGGTTGATGTAATTGAATTTGCCTGTTTTCACATTAAGGATATTGATGCCCCCGGTATAGGTTGCAATCCACAGATGATCGGGATCGGGGAACATCAGATCGTGCACATTGTTGTAAGAGAGCCCTTAGGGTTTGGTGTCGCTGGTATACTTGCTTACTTCACCTGTTCTGGTATTGACTTTGTTCAAGCCCATATCTTCGAGTCCTACCCAGAGGTTTCCAAGGTGGTCTTCGCTAAGGCAGCTTACAACATTTCCGCCTAATTGCCACCGGCTTAATCCTGAATTCCAGTTGCGGAAAAATTTTCTTTCTCCGCTCCAAAAATTGACCCCGCCAAAATAGGAGCCCAACCACATGTTGCCTTCCCGGTCGCAATACGAGCAGTATATGGGGTCGGAATTCAATCCTGTGGTGTTGCTGGGTTCATACCTAATCGTAAACTGTTCGGTCAGGGGAGACCACAAAAGCAGCCCGGCTTCCGACCCGATCCATAACCTTCCCTGCCGATCTTCAGAAAAAGTATGGGCCATGTTGTGTGAAATATGTTGATTCCCTTGTTGTTCAGATGAAAAATAACTTATCTTCCCACTAGCCACTTCAATGCGGCAAAGACCTAATGTTTCTTCGTTCAACCAGATATTCCGGTTGTTATCGGGGTAAATATGTGCGATCAACGATCCGGAAAATAGATCCGGAACATCAAAACTCTTAATGTTGAAGTTGCTCAGGTCGATCCATAAAATCATGCGTTTGTCGGTAAGTGCGATCAATTGTTGGTTGTTTACCTTGATGTTGATGAATGACAAACCGTTGGGGAAATTCCCGATTCCCAGTTTTTCTTTCAGGTTGGTAAGTGAGCCGGTTTTCAAATTGAAATGATACACCTGTTTGTCGCGGCAAATCCAGAAACCATCTTGAGCAGCTTCAATTGCCTGGGTTGATCCCAAATCGTTCAGCTTCGAAAAAGGACTGAAACATTCTTTTTTAAAATCGAAGGAAAAATATTCGCCCGAGTTGGAACGGCAAATCAACAACGAATCGGCAAAATTGAGTATTTGATTGCACCTTAGATCACTAAGATTTCCATTTTGATTGTAAGCAGGAAAAACCTTGAAAGTGATCCCGTCGAACCGGCAAACCGACACCCGGGTGGCCATCCAGATAAATCCTTGCTGATCCTGGGTAATGCTTTTTACATACGAAGAGGGTAAACCCTGTTCATTCGAGTAGTGATTGAATACAAATACATCATCGTCGGGAAAAACCCATTCTGCAGCCTGTACCTGGGGTTTTATGAAAAGCAAAAGGAAGGCTACGCGGTACAAAGAAAAAACAATCCTGATGTTGGTTTGGCTGCTGTGCATACGATTTAATGTTTCGGGAGCTAATATTAAAATTAAATTCTATTTTATCATGTTTTATTTCGAAAACCTTTTATTTCCTGTTTGTTAAGTTTGGGAATAGTATCTTGCCTTCTATCTAAAGTTATTCGGCTTTATAAAGGTCAAGACCGGCATGACACGACGGGCTGTTATTGAATTCTGAAAAATATTGCCCGATCAGTTGGTATAAATCCGGGTCATAGGTTTTCAATTCTTCGCGGGTGTTAACCTGGTTGTGCTTCCCATCGGGGCGGGGTACTTCGGCATTCACATTGAACCAGTTTTGTACCCCCTCGGCCCAGTATTCATAAAAATTGGTAGCGGCATAGGTGTTCTTGTATTTTCCACTGTTTATGGCTTTTTGCAGAAGCTGCTCAAGGGCAGGTTCAAAGCCCTGATCGATGGGGGAAATGCCTACCAGGTGTATCGAATGGGCCAATTCGTGGATCAGTATATCTTCAGCATGGTACTTGTCGATTTGATAGCAAAGCAGGTTTTCTTCGGCACAGGTAGTAAGCGGGAGCTCCATGTCGCCTCCCAGGCCGCGGGCGCGAACATCCCAATTGATCGAAGTATCCTGTGCCAGATGGGCATGCTCCGGTATGTCGGTAGTGCCTTCGTATCGGGCCATAACGGCTACTCTAAGACCAGCTTTCCGCATCTGTCCAATAGTTGTAGCAGGTAGGTCACCGGTCATGAAGCTCACGATCTCCCAGGCTTTTACCAGTGCAGAATCGGGTACGCGCCATGAGCCAATAACGGGTATGCCGTTGGCGTCGAGGTATTTCTTATAAAAAGGGTTTAACTTTAACTGGCCTGGAGGGGGCATCACTTTTGGCGCTGGTGCTGCATCCTTGTTGCTAATTTGCGCCAGCCCCAGGTAAGTTAGTTGCACTGCCATGAGCATCGCAAAAACGATCAATAGTTTATGGGCTTTAATCATACTCTTTTTCTTGTTTTATTGTTCGTTCCAAATTGGGGCCTCTTGTCCAAGCAGATGGCGCACAAAGAAATCCCTGCGTTTGCGTTCCCCGTATTTTCCGCCAAGGGTATGGCCTGTGCCGGGCAGTACCACCAGTTCGAATTCTTTATCTGCCTTGATCAGGGCATCGGCAACTTGCAGGGTTGAAGCCGGATCGACATTGTCGTCGACTTCGCCCACGATCAACATCAGTTTTCCTTTAAGGTTTTTCGCGTTTTCAACATTCGAGCATTCTTCATAATGCTTGCCAATAGGATATCCCATCCATTGTTCGTTCCACCACATCTTATCCATCCGGTTGTCGTGACATCCACAGGCTGAAACGCCCACTTTGTAGAAATCAGGGTGAAAGAGCAAGGCACCGGTCGAATTTTGTCCTCCTGCCGAACCGCCAAAAATGCCTACCCGCTCCAGGTCCATATAAGGGCGGCTTTCGGCAGCGGCTTTCATCCACAGTATCCTGTCGGGGAAGCCGGCATCTTTCAGGTTTTGGAAACACACATCGTGGAAGGCTTTTGAACGGTTCGAGGTGCCCATCCCGTCGATTTGCACGATGATGAAGCCCAATTCGCACAAAGCGGTGAAGGAGTATGAATAGGGGCGGAAACTCTTTTGCACGAACGAGCCCTGTGGCCCGGCATAAATGTATTCGATAACCGGGTATTTTTTTGAGGGATCGAAGTTCGTAGGGAAATAAATGTTGCCCCAAATTTCAGTAAGCCCGTCGCGTCCTTTGGCCATGAACACTTCAGGTTTGTGCCAACCTGCAGCCATCAGTTCAGCAATATTGGCCCGGGCCAGGGTGTCGATGACCATTTGATCGGAAGTGCGGCGCAATACGGTTATTGGCGCTTGTTGCACTGTCGAAAAGGTGTGGGTATAGTAACTATGGTCGAACGAGAACGAGGCTTCGTTTTCCATGGCCACCGGGGTAAGGTCGGTAAGCATGCTCCCATCGAGGTTAATTTTATAGTAGTGGATGAAATAGGGATCTTCGTCGGCATTTTTCCCACTGCCCTTGAAAATGATCCAGCGTTCTTTTTCATTAACGGCTACTACCTCGCGTACTACCCATTCTCCGCGGGTAATCTGGTTTTTAACCTGGCCGGTTTGCATATTGATCAGGTACAGGTGGTTCCAGCCATCTCGTTCCGAAGCCCAGATCATCTCGTGGGTATCGTTCAGGTCGTAACGGTACTTTTTGCCGCTATATTCCACGAAAGTAGCGCTTCGTTCTTCGGCCAGGATACGGACTTCCCCGCTGGGTGCATCGACCCCGACAACCTGGTACAATTGGTGGCCCCGTTGGTTGAATTCGAAGGTGAAACCTTTGCTGTCGGGGCACCACTGAGGGGAAGTAAGGTCGTACTGGTTTTCGAATGCCCCGGTGGAAATTGGGATTTGAACCCTGTTCACGGCGTTGAACAAGGCAGGCCTTTTTATTGGAAGGGCATCGCCGGGTTTAAGGTATTCGCGTTTTTGCAGTATGGGCTGAACCTGTTTTGCTGGCGAAGATTCAACAAAATGGATGTACTTCTTTTCATGTTTGCGGATTTTGTTCACCGCAAAATATTTCGAGTCGGGCGACCAAACGATGTTTGAGGAATAATAGTCACCGGCTGAACCATCGAAGCTCAGTTGGGCTGTTTTTTTTGTCTCTTTTTCCTGAATGAAGATGTTGTATTCGCGTACAAAGGCTTCCCACCTTTTATCGGGCGATTCAACCCGGCGTTCCTCGTTTTCTTCTTCGCTTTCGCCCCAATACCGGTCGTTCCTTTCCCGTTGAACTTCTGAAATCTTTTCCAGCTTGTATTTTTTTAGGTCGCATTGCCAAAGCGAACGTTCGAGTTCAAAGCTGATTTTTTTTCCTCCTTCGATCAGTTTCAGCTTTCGCAGGTTAAGCAAATAGGGCTTTTGCTTTTCTTTCAGTTCAAGGTTAAGTGCTTCACAAAGCTTTTCCTGATCGAAGGTCGCCTGGATTTTGTTTTTTACTGCATCGGCCAGCTTGTATTCGCTTCCCCTTTTGGTTTTCACCATATACCAAAAAGTTTGGGTGCTGTCGATCCAGTTAATCGAAGATACAGTATTGTAAACCATGTCGTTGAATTTTGCCGTTGAATCGGCTCGCTGATAATCGGTTTTCGTTATTTTGGCCTGTACGGGTGTGCAGGCAAGGTAAATGCCTGTAAGCAACCAGAATAGTTTTGCGTTCATCTTCATTCTTAATTTTTTAAGCACTAAAGGTATTTACTGTTTTGATGTATTTTTTCCTTTTCCACTTTTGCCTTTCCTTATTTCACTTTCCATTCGAGTATGCCAGCCGAATAACCGGGTTGAAATTCAACTGAAATGCGCAGCGCTGTGCTGCTTACTTCGTCGAAGTGTACGGAGTTGTATTGGTCGGGTAGGGTTGTATACGGATCGTTGGTTTTTACCGGGGCCCAATTCCCGTTTTTGGTTTTGTACTGAAGTTTCCATGAAGCAGGCATCCTGTAAGAGCCTTCGTAATGGTCGGAATAAAGCCAATACACTTCAACCTGACTAACATTGACCGGATGGTTCCAACGGTATTCAACCCAGGGGTCGGGAGTATGTTTATTCCACCAGGTGAAAAAAGGTTTATCGATGTCGGATGAATTTCTCGGGTCGAAGCCATCGTTGAGCCCCGGTACCCAATTGGTTGAGACAAAAGCCCGGGCTTCTTTTTCTTTTCCCCGAAACTGACCAGTGTAAACCCGTGATGCCGCAGTGGGCATCCAGGTTGCCATTCGGGCAGGGCCGCGATTGTTCCATGCGAAATAGGGTATGGCTTCGAGCGAGACCGGTTCTTCAACAAGTTGGTTCCCGACCTTGTTTACTTTTATCCCGGGAACGGTAAGCACTTCAACTCCCCCTAAGCGTTCAGGATCGAAGTTCGATCCGAGGGGTGCATTTTCTTTTATATAAGTGTCGAATATCAGGCTGTTATTGTTGTCCTTATCTTCGAAACAATAAACCAGTGGCCCTCGTTGGAAGGCTACCTTTCCTTGGTCGGCATCTACTTTTTCGTGAGCCATAACTGCAAAGGGTTTCATGTCGAAGTTCAATTCAATACGGTCGCCTGCCTTCCATCTTTTGGGGATGAAGGCATAACCATCGATTATCGGCGGAGTGATTGCCTTTCCATTCAGGTGAATTGAAACCGGAGCATTTTCGTTAGGGCGAGCAAGATGGTACAGGTTTGATGGTGCCACTTCACCTTTTGCCCAACCAGGAATGCGGATCATAAGGCTAAATGCTTGTTTAACTGAATAGTTAATCGTGAGTTCTACTTTTCCTTCCCAGGGATACAGTGTTTCCTGGCTCAGTTTAACTGTGTCGCCCAAAAATGGGATTTGGGCCTCGTTGCCTACAAAGAGGTTAACAAAAATGCCTTGCTCCGAGGCCGTATAAACATAAGCTGGTATGGAGGCCATAAAGCGGGTTACATTGCCGGGGCAGCAGGCACATCCAAACCAGGGTTCACGCAGGTGGGTGCTGTCGGACTCGAGGGGGTTGTCGTAAAAAAACTTGTCGCCACTGAGCGATACCCCCGAAATAACCCCGTTATATAGCGTTCGTTCCAGCACATCGTAGTATTTTGCATGGGGCTTGTTGAGGAACAAACGGTAATTCCAATATACGTTGGCTATCGAGGCACAGGTTTCGCAATACGAAGTCATGTTGTTGAGCTCGTAGTTCTCGCCAAAGCCCTCTCCCTGGGCTCTCGATCCGATACCGCCGGTAAGGTACAATTTTTTAGAAACCACATTATCCCAAACCCTGCGTGAAGACGACATCAGGGCGGTGTCGTTCAGTAGCGAGGCTACATCGGTAATTCCTGAATACAAATAGCCCAATCGTACGGCATGGCCCACTGCTTCGTCTTGTTCGACAACCGGTTTGTGGTCCTGGCTATAGTGGTTGAGCCGGTGTCCGTCGGTGCCTTTACCGGTTTCGTCGATAAAAAATTTGGCCAACCTGAGAAAGCGTTCTTCATTGGTGGCCCTGTACAGTTTTACCAAGGCCATTTCAATGATGGGGTGGCCCGATGGCACTTTTTTCTTGCCCTCTTCGGGGCCAAATACCTGATCGACCAGATTGGCATTTTTGATGGCAATGTCAAGGAGCGATTTTTTCCCGGTTGCCTGGAAATGAGCTACCGCGGCTTCATACAGATGACCACTGTTATACAGTTCGTGGCTGTTGAGCCGGTCCCATCGCCCCTTGCCGTACCAAGGCCGCAACCGTTCGCATTGGTTGGTTACACAAGTGGTAAGGTAGCCATCTTCTTCTTGTCCCGCACCGATCAGCGTGATCAGGCTGTCGAGGTAGAGGTCGAGTTTTGAATCATAATGTACGGCCAATGAATACGATGCGCCCTCAATAATCTTATATACATCGGTATCGTCGAAAGGGAAATCACCCTTGTGTTCGCCTGAAATTAATTTCCCGGCCAGGGCAAAATTATCGAAACGTCCATTGATCTGGCACTGGTGAAATGCCGAGGGGATCGAAACCATGCGGTTGGTTTCAATTTTTGGCGCCCAAAACTGATCGTTCAGGTGTACCGAGGTAAACGAAACCGGTTGTGTAGGACCAAAATTTTCAGGGTTTGGAGAACATGCTGCAAACAGGAGTATAGAAGCCCAAACCATTGCATATTTCTTCATTGTGCTTTATAAAAGTTTTAAAATTCAGAAAAAATTCTTTCAAAAGCAAAAAAGAAGAAATTGGCTGTATTTATCGGAAAGGGATGTGCAAATAACCAGCACAAATGTACAGTGCCGGATATTTTTTAACAACATGATGTGGGGTTTTACCCCTGATACAGGCACGAAAACCCCCTGCTGCATAATACGATTCAGCCCCATTGTGGTAAGTAAAGGTTCGGCCATAACGGCAAACATGATTTTATTTTAACCATATAAATTTCTTACATTTGGGGACTATTTATTGTCTGGTTCAGGTTATTTCAACCAGGCCTTTACGATACTGAAATACTTATTGTTTCGTCATGGAGAACAACATAATCGCGGTGATCATACCCTGTTACAAGGTTTCGCGCCATATCATGGACGTGCTTTCGGAAATTGGCAATGAAGTTTCGTTGATCTATGTGATCGATGATGCCTGCCCCGAAGGGACTGGAAAACTGGTACAGGAACATGCTTCCGATCCGCGCATCAAAGTACTTTTCCACGAAAAAAATAGGGGAGTTGGCGGTGCACTGAAAACAGGGTATAAAAAGGCATTGGAAGAAGGTGCCGATATCTTCATCAAGCTTGATGGCGATGGGCAAATGCTGCCGCATTATATTCATAAGCTAATATCTCCGATTGTTAAGGGTGAAGCCGATTACACCAAAGGGAACCGTTTCTTCGATATTGAAAAATTGCTGGTCATGCCCAAAATCAGGTTGATTGGCAATAGTTTACTTTCGCTCATCAATAAAATTGTAAATGGCTATTGGAACATCATTGATCCAACCAACGGGTTTACGGCCATTCATAGTGAAGCCTTGAAACTGATCCCGATAGATAAACTTGATAACCGTTATTTCTTCGAATCCGACATGTTGTTCCGGCTCTCGATTATCAGGGCTGTGGTGCACGATGTGCCCATACCCGCTATCTATGGCAAAGAAAAATCGAACCTCAGGATAGGGAAAACCATTTTTGAATTTCCGTTGAAATACCTTAATCGGGTGGTTAAACGCTTGTTTTACAATTATTTTTTACGTGAATTTAATGCAGGAACCATTCAGCTTACCATTGGGGCAATTGCCGTGCTTGCAGGCCTTATCCATGGAATTTATAATTGGATTGAAAGTTCAAAGGCGATGGTGGTAACCCCTACAGGTACAGTAATGATTTCAACATTACTGGTGATCCTGGGTTTCCAATTGCTTTTGGGTGCATTGAATTTCGATGTGCAGAATGTTCCTAAAGACCCGATCCAAAGGCTCTGACCCATTATTTTTTTGGCTATTAGCAAAAAATCACATTCATTTGTACCACGTTTTTTGTAGAACAA
The DNA here is from genome assembly GCA_964606515.1 of uncultured Prolixibacteraceae bacterium. Lineage (GTDB taxonomy): Bacteria > Bacteroidota > Bacteroidia > Bacteroidales > Prolixibacteraceae > CAZSIK01. The sequence goes on along the minus strand of CAZSIK010000005.1, from coordinate 19,058 downwards.
ACACAAAACATTATTCCTGATGATCAATAACAAGAAAGTGGTAGTGGTTTTGCCTGCCTACAATGCCGCAAAAACACTTGAAGTAACCTATAACGAAATCGATTTTAGCCTGGTCGATGAAGTGATCCTGGTCGACGATTGCAGCAAGGACAATACCGTTGAATTGGCCCGCCAGCTCGGCATCCATCATGTAATTAAGCACGAGCAAAACAAGGGATACGGGGGCAACCAAAAAACATGTTACAACAAAGCCCTTGAGCTTGGTGCCGACATCGTGATCATGCTTCATCCCGATTATCAGTATACCCCATTATTGATTCCTTCGATGTGCCATTTGATGGCCAATGGTTTGTATCATGTGGTATTGGGTTCGCGAATTCTGGGGAAGGGAGCCTTGCGAGGGGGGATGCCCTGGTACAAATATGTGGCTAACCGCTTGCTTACCCTTACACAAAACTTTATCATAAATGCCAAACTGTCGGAATATCACACGGGTTACAGGGCTTTTACTGCCGATGTTTTACGGTCGGTAAACTACGATGCCAATTCCGATAACTTTATTTTCGACAACCAAATGCTGGCTCAAATTTGGTATGCTGGGTACGATATTGCTGAAATTACCTGTCCTACCAAGTATTCGATGATGCCTCGAGCATCAACATCCGTAACAGCACAATCTATGGACTTGGTGTTTTAAAAGTGTCGTTTCAGTTCCGGTTTCAGAAATGGGGACTGATCAATCATGCAATTTTTTCGCCGGTAAAAAAGCAGGAATAGAAACTCAAATTGGTATTTATACTCATAAAAACAAGGAAATGCAATTTTTTAAAACGATCAATAAACCGTATGTCAAGCACTTTGCTTTGTTGGTGCCGATCGGCATTTTACTCCTGGTTCAGGTTCCGAATTTGTCTCTGCCTTATTTCTGGGATGAAGCCTGGTCGTATATGACCGGGATCAACAAGATGGCTGAGGTTGGCCCGAGTTTGCTGCCTGGTGCATTGCCCATCGATTATTGCAAAGGACACCCACAGTTCTTCTTTTTTCTTGCTTCGATTTGGATGAAACTGAGTGGGGGAAGCATTGTGGCCATGAGGCTCCTTCCTCTTTTGTTATCAATTGGTTTATTGATTACAGTTTACGTCGGGCTTTGTAAAATTGCCAACTGGCAATCGGCGTTGTTTGCTTCAGCTTTAATTTCGGCTGAATCGATGTTTCTTGCCCAATCGATTTTTTTGTTGCCCGAGATGCTGTTGTCGCTTATGCTGGTACTCTCGTTTTTCTTTTTCATTCAAAAAAAATACATGCTTTATGCCCTTAGTGCATCAATCATGATATTATCCAAAGAAACGGCCATCGTTTTTGCATTGGTTTTTGGTTTGTTCTACCTTCTTTCTTTTGTGAAAAAAAATGAAAGTCAAGCTTTTAATAGTTGGCATTTGATCTGTTTGCTCTTTCCTGGCCTTGTGTATGCCGGTTTTCTTTTCTTACATTATAAAGCGTTTTCTACCCTGTTTTATGGCGACCATGTGGGGTATATCAAATTCGATTGGCCTGTTATTTCAGGAAAAATTTCAAGTGCCACTTCTTCGTTGTTTGTAAGGAATGGCAATTCATTGCTTTCCTTGTTGTTTGTAGCCGCAATTACCGGATTGTTTTTTTCAAAAAAGATAGATAAACGACCTGTGATCCTGGCTATTAGCTTGATAGTGGCTTTCTTGGCTTTTTCAGTTTTGAATTTTTACACCTTGCGTTATGGTTTGGTGGCCATGGTTTTGTTCCTTATTGCTCTTTCGTATGTATTAGGTCAACTTGGAATTAATTCAATTGTTAAATACGCTTTTGTAATCGTGGCCTTTAGCCTTTGTCTTTATAAAAGTATGAGCCATAAAAGCAACTCGGATGTGGATCTTGGATATGTCAACACGATTAAGGTACATCAGAAATTAGTTGAATATTGTGAACAAAAGGGATGGCAGACGGAACCCTTTGCTGTGTCGTATAACATGATTTTTAACATGCGCGATCGTAAGTTGGGTTATGTTAATGGACAAAACGACTTTTCCAAGATCAACGATTGGAAAAGTTATAAAGAAGCAAAGTATTTTATCTTTGAATCGACTTTCGAAAACAACGAGATTGTACAGGAGGTGAAAGCCCAGTTTATTCAGGTTGTTTCATTTAGCGATCACCATGCCTGGGGCTTTATCTATGAAAATCCACATTATTTGGAGAAACAGTAAGTTTTCGAAATTAGTCTCATTTCTTGTTGAAATAGTGCTTAACAATTTGCAGATCATCGAAAAATGCCGGAGCATGGCCATTGTTCCCAAAATAAATACTAAAAGTATCGAATTTGTTCTTAGGAATCCAGAGATTCATTTTTAACCGTCGCCAGCCTGAAGGGGCAATTGAATCGCTTTCATAACTTACCTTGAAATAACCATTACTGCCGGCGGCCACCAGGTGTCCCTCATCTTTTCCGGTGTAACTCCATGCACTAAGCTCAAGGAAGGCAATTTGATTAATATCGTTTAATTGAACCGGATTGGAGTAGCTGTCCTTTTTGGTGAGCCATATACTGTTGCTACCTTTCCAGGCCAGGCTGTCGCTTAAGTTCCCGGTCAATTCGGCTATCTCCCCCGAGGAGAACAATACCACATTATTTTTCTGATCGATGTTTTCATAATCGCAGAAAAGGGTGTCGCGGCATTCAATTATTTGATTAAATGCACATTCGTTTGTTTCAAATTGTTCTGCCTTTTTTAATAGAAACACTGGATACTCGAAATTCAACAACTTCCATCCGGGATCCATGAGGTATTGTCTTCGGATATTCTCATTTTTGAGCGGGGAATGAAGGTAATTGTCGTCAAAAACTGAAAACACAATGTATTCTGCATCTTGCACATTTGGGAAAAAATAAATTTTTTCGCGTTGAGCCAGGTGGGGCAACAATTGGTTTGAAGCACTCAGTTTGGCCTCTTTTGGTATTGAGCTTAATAAACGATTTACTCTTTTAACATCGAAAGGCTTTTTATAAAAACGCTTGTCGTAAAATTTTTCTTTTTTAGGATTCATCATCCAGCCAACCTCACAATTTTTTTGGTCGAGCTTATGGATGGTCATTGACAAAGCTGCAACGCAAACCAAGATCATTGTCGTGTTTTGAAGTGCTTTCGTTTTTAACCCTGAAAGAATTAAAAAAACAGAGATGGGAAGTAAAGTTACCACCTCGATGGAATAATAAATGGCAATACTCCACCTTACAGGTACATCGTTCAATACCTTTTGCATCACAATGGGTATAAACCAGATCAAGTACTGAGGCCGGTACAATAAAACAAAGCCTCCCGATACCAGGTAAACCCAGTAAAATTCGAGTTTTAAACCATCGTAAGCCGGGTCGTTGGTGTGGTTCACAAAAAACAATTTTATCGTTTCAATAGGATGCTTTAGTATAAAACTAAAAGCTTCGCCGGGATTGGTCCCAAGCGCTGAATAATTGAATAATGCAAATGGGGCATCGGCCGATTCAACCGAAGGGATAATTATTTTGAATAATACAATAAAATAAACTAATGAAACTACTATGCCAACGACGCTAAACCATACCGCTTTTTTATCCCTTATGTGATTAATGATCAAGACGATAAAAATGAAAATAAACCAAATCGGGATATTTTCTCTCGATAGGAGCGATAGTGCAAGGATTATCGCCGCGACAAGGTATTTCTTTGTTTCAAAATAGTATAGGAAAATCGGGATAAAACAGGCCGAGATCACAGCAAGATTGACATCGCTCGAAAATGTGGTGTATCGTCCCAGAAGCAAAAAATAATACGCGATAAGCCCTAAGCCTAAGTATTTGTTGTTCGTTTTTAAGCGAATGATCAGGTAAGAATACCAACCTGCCAGCAAAATCATCGAACATTGTATGATGATTAATGTATAGCTATGGGTCAGCCAGTTTAATATCCAATATACAGGAATAAAATAAAACAATGTTAGGGAAAAGTGATCTTGCAAAAAAGTTCCCCTGAAAGTAGGCAACTGACTAATCCTGAAATGGGAATAATCCCAAAATGCAAAATTGTAATTCCCATAATCGTAGGTAACTGTTTTAAAATAATAATGATTGAAAATGCCAATATAAAAGATCAAGATCCCAAAGAACGAAAATAGGATTGTTGGCCAATATTTATGATTTAGCTTTATTCTCATTATTTTATCGTTTTTAAATAGGAACTTCCTTCAAGCCTTACTTTTACTGTCATAATTTTAGTTGAGAAACAGACCACTCATCGAAAAAGAGCCTCTGACCTTCAATGTTGTAATTCTTAAATAGCAATTTGATAATCTCCCTCTCCTGTTTGGCCTGAAGTTCGATTTCAATAAGGGCCCAATCGCCGTCAAAACTTCTGATGTGCCTGAAAATGTCGCTGTATTTTTCTTCAAGGGTTTGATGGTCGGGTGCCGACTGAATGACCAGAAGTTGGGTTCTTGCCACTAAATCCCTGGCATAATCGCGTACCCAGAACCTAAGGTACAGTGGCTTTCCCGGGTCAATCACCACCGGGGCTTCCATGATCCGGTTGAAGTTGTGCGACGCTTCAACTCCAACAAGCTTTTCCTCTGTGTGTTTTCCCCCGTTTGCTGAAAAATAAGCCAGCGAGTCGGTCATGAGGTGCTGAATGGAGTCTGTTGTGAGGGCATAACGCTCAGGAAACCGGTATTTTTCGGGGATCGATTTCAAGGTATCGAGATCAAGTTCGTACAAATCGAGTTGGGCTGTACCCCCAAGGTGCCGGGCATGAGAAACCAGTCGAAGCTCATCTTCGGTAAAGGTTTCGCATTTGGCTACGGTAAGCAACAGGGGTTTGTTGTTGGGGTAATCGTCGAGTACCGGGTAACGTTTCCAGGGCATACTGCTTAATGCTGTATTTTTATAAGCTTGTGAAATGGAGGTGCGTGCAGCCATTACCCCGATATTGGGCAAGCCCGTAAGCATCGACACCACAAAAGTGTGTTTCATGATGTCGCAATCGTCCTGTATCCAGGTGCTTTCCGATCCTACGTTGAAATAGGGAAGGGGCAACACGGCCTGAAACCGTTCGGCTTCGATGGTTGCTTGCACTACCGAGGCCAGCGATTCGGGATTAGTCGTATTCAACTCCTCCATCTTGTTGTTGAGCTGATATTGGTATTTGCTTGAGTATGACCAGGCTTCGAATAACAGGAAACCCACTGACATCAAGGCAAGGGTTTTAAGCCATACCGCCCGCCTGCCTTCAAACCAGTTTAGATAAATTTGCCTGAACACCACGATGTTGACTACATAATAAAACATCCATCCAAACCGAGCTACACCTCGTAGCTGACCTAAAGGGCCTGCCAGGCTTCGCAATTTGTCGAGGCCGAGTATGAAGGGAATCCCAAACGAAAATAAGAGAACCAGAATCGACACCACCATAAGAAAATCGGTTCTAGGGTCACCGGTGAGCGAAACCCGTTTTTTCACTTTTAAGGTATGAGTGAACCAACGCCTGACCAAAACAAAGAAACCAGCCGAGGCTACCAGTCCGATATAAGAAAAGGCTTCCCAGGTTACCCGCTTGGCGAAACCCCAGTCGTTAAGAAAAGGAACGTACGATTTAAACAGCGGCAGGAACACGGCAATGAAACGGCCCCTGAAATCGTAAAATCCCCAGGGGTTGGCCGTGCGGTCGGTGGCCGAATCGTTAAGGATCAAAGTGAGCTGCAATACCAAAAAGGGAAGCATTACCTGAATGAAACAATGGATCAGGTCACTCCTCTTAAAGTGGTATTCCTTACTTAAAAACCAGCGGTATAGCCAGTAAGGAAGAAACAGGAATAACCAGAATGCCAAGAAATAAAAGTGCATGTCGCCGGCCAGCCAGGCGCTGAAGGCCACCAAGGCCGACAGAAGCCACGAAGGTTTTCGGTCGAACAGCAGCAGTAAGTATACAGAAAGCGGGATCCAAAACATCCAGGCTAAGGAGAAATGCCCGCCCATTCTCTGTATTTGGGGTGAAAGGAACACGATGCCCAATGAAACCAGCGACGCATACCACCAGGGGATCTTAAAAAATCTGAATATCAAAAACAAAAACAGTGAAGCCAGCACGAGCGAAAAAATCATCAGAAAGTTGTTGATAGCGGGAGTGTAAGATGAAATGTCGACGATGTTCATTGAAATAAACCTGATCAGGTTTGCAACAGGAGGTTGGCAATCGGTGAAATTAATGATCTCGCCATAAGGATAATTCATCCCGTCGAGGCGATGGGCTGTTTTGTCGTATTTGGCATGGAAGTACATGCCGTAATAGGTCCTGAATCCGTCGCCCATACGGCTAAAATAAGTTTGGTTGATTTCGGGGAGCAGCTTCCCGAAAAGAAGAACCACCAAAGAAATGGTTAGAATCAGGTGTAAAGGAAGGCCGATTTTTTTCACTGCTATTAATTTTTAGTTTTTGTCAGGTTGTTGATTGTGAATGTGAAGGTTGTTGATTTACGAAACCCTCCCGTATTTTTTCCTGATTTTCCACAGGTCGAGTGGAAGCCGGAACATATAGGTTAATTTTACTTTCGATCCGCCTTTCTCGATCCATTCTTTAAGGGGTACTTCCTTTGAAAACGATTTGAATTGGTTCCAGCCGAAATGGCGGATCAGTCTCATGATGATTTCCAAATCGAAAAGCCAGGTAGAAACAAAGGGATCTGCGAATGCTACTTCTATTAAATCGCGGCTCAACATTTTGGCCCCACATTGCGTGTCGTAAATGGGTAGGCGTAAAGTTTCGGAGGCCAGGGTCGCGAAAATACGGCCGGTATAATGCCTGAATGGATTGCGCAAAATGTTGGCACCCAAAATCATGAGTCTTGAACCCATTATGAATGAAGCCCCTTTGCCTTGGTTGAGCAGGTGAAGTACCGTTTCGGGCGGGGCCGAGAAATCGGCATCAAGGTAAGCAAAGTAATCAAAATCGGCCCACTGCATCGCTCTGAGCATCCCTTGCCGAACGGCTTCGGCTTTGCCGCCATTCCTGGGCAAATCAACTACCAGGATGTTTGCTTCCTTTTCAGCCAACGTATTCAATAACTCAATGGTGGAGTCGCTGCTGCCGTCGTTTACAAGACAAAGGAAAATAGCTGCGTGATCGCCTTTAAACCGGTGGAAAGCTTCGGTTTCGAAACGCACTGCTTCGTTATAAAAGGGAATGACCACGCAAATTTTTGGCATAGTTCTGACTGATATATTTACCTTTGCGAAAATGGGCATTTTTTTTTAATAAAAAAATTGGAGATCACTGAAATGGGATCTGGTGAAATTCATTTTTGATAATCAATGAAATATCGAAGAGAATTATAATCTTTGTCGGGAAATTTTCAAAGCACTTATTTTATGGAAAAAGGACAACAACTAATCTATCAATATTTCGAGCGTACTGCTCCCCGTCGTGACCACTGGAAAAAGCGCAACCGTTTTTATCAGAAAACAATAGAAAAACAATTCTCGTTTATTATTCCCGAGGGTTCGGTGGTATTGGAATTGGGTTGTTCGACCGGCGATTTACTTAACGCGGTAAAACCATCAAGGGGAATCGGGGTCGATTTTTCCCCAGCTGCAATCGATCTTGCACGAAAAAAATATCCCCACCTCGAGTTTGACGTTGCCGATGCTCTCGAATTCTCGCCCAATACAGTTGTCGATTATGTAATTATTTCCGATTTGCTCACCTCGCTTTGGGATGTACAGGCCTTCTTGAAAAAGTTGAGGGGCTATGTGAATCCGAGGACCAAAATTATCATTTCGAGCTATAATTATCTTTGGGAACCTATTTTAAAACTGGGGGAATTTTTCAGGCTAAAAGCCAGACAACCCCTTCAAAATTGGTTAAGCATCAAGGATATTGAAAATTTGTTGCACCTCGAAGGTTTTGAAATCATCAAGGTTGAAAAGAAGTTGCTTTTTCCCAAATACGTCCCTGTTTTCAACCTTGTTATCAATAAATTCGTTGCCAACCTTCCCCTTATCAATGGGTTGAACCTGATCCAATTTATTACTGCACGCCCTGTAGCCCTAATACCGCAGGAGTATTCGGTGAGCATTGTTGTCCCGGCGCGAAACGAAAAAGGGAATATGGAGAATGCCATCAAACGGACTCCCAAATTTGGTTCCCACCAGGAGTTCATTTTTATTGAGGGCAACTCATCCGATGGAACCTACGAAGAAATGCTCAGGGTGCAAAAAGCCTATCCTGAAGTGGATATGAAGGTGATGAAGCAGACTGGCAAGGGAAAGGGAAATGCAGTGCGCGAGGCCTTCGATACCGCCACCTGTGATATTTTAATGATCCTCGATGCCGACCTGACCACTCCCCCCGAAGACATGCCCAAGTTTTACGAAGCCCTGAAAAACAACAAGGGCGAATTCATCAACGGATGCCGGCTGGTATATCCTATGGACAAGGAAGCCATGAGGTTTCTCAATTTCCTTGGAAACAAATTTTTTGGGTGGTTTTTCTCTTTCCTCTTGGGACAAAGGCTTAAAGATACTTTGTGTGGCACAAAAGTGTTGTTCAGGAACGATTATGAAGTGATCAAAGCTAACCGTCATTATTTTGGCGATTTTGATCCCTTCGGCGATTTTGATCTGTTGTTCGGAGCTGCCAAACTCAACCTGAAAATTACTGAAGTCATCGTGAGGTATCGCGACCGCGAATATGGTTCTACCCAAATCAGCCGGTTCACCCATGGCTGGTTGTTAATCAAGATGAGTTTGTTTGCTGCACGAAAGATTAAATTCAAATAAACCAATCGCTTCATGGCATTTCTCAGGAAAAGGTTTCTATTTGTACTAATTCCCTTGTTCATGTTGATTTGGGGGATTGTAAATCTATTTTTGCTCGATCCGTTTTATTCAAGGGCCATCGACCCTGATTATCCCTACCTGATCAATGGTCTTAATGTTTCATTATTGAATTTCAACAGGATTGGTCACGTCGATCATCCCGGAACCCCATTTCAGGTTTTTAATGGAATAGTAATCCGAATCGTTCATCTTCTTGCAGGCCGCGATTCTGTGGCTCAGGATGTAATTAACCGATCGGATTTTTATCTCCGGGCGGTAACCTTTTCCTTGCTTGGGCTTATCTCCTTAGTCACCTTTTTTATCGGTGTTATTGGGAAAAAAAGAAAGATTGCTGCCGGAAATATTTTGATATTACAAGGTGGAATCCTGTTGAACGATCTTGTACTTTGGATGTTCAACAGGGCGGTGCCCGAATATTGGCTCTTAATCATCGCCCAGTTATTTATATTGATTTATTTGTATCATGGGTATGAAAAGCAAAATCTAACAAAATTTGCTATCTGGAGTGGCACTGTGATGGCATTGGGGCTGGCAACCAAAATCAACTATTTCCCACTGTTGTTGTTGCCCCTTCTCCTGATCAAGAATATAAAACAGGCATTGTATTATTCAGGTTCCGTAATCGTTTCTTATTTTCTCTTCATTTCTCCAATTATTGATAAATATGGGCAATACATTCGTTTCCTTTTCTTTCTTGCCGATAAAAGTGAAATGAACACTCCGACCAACACTTCATTTTTTAATATTGATGTTTTAAAAACCTATTTGTTTGAATTAAATTCTCATAATCCTGAATTTTTCATCCTGATTCTTTTTTTAGTTGTCTCGTTCATTCTATCCGTAATATTTTGGAAAAGAAAGAGAATGCTACATTACTTGATTTTTATTTCAGGCATTCTGCTGATCAGTATCGCCTTGTTTTCGTTGACCTCCCTGCGATTCAGGATTGCCTATATGCTCCCGTTATTTTCGATGTATGGTTTGATCTTCTTTAAGTTGAACCTGTTTTTTTCAGAATTGATCAAACAAAAGCTGCTGGCCTCAATTCCGATTTTACTTATAATTGTATTGTTTTCAGTATTGTCTGTTGGAAGGATGATTGAGCAGACTCCGATAATAAAAAACGAAAAGAAACAACGGGAGGAGCTCAGGCAATTTGTTTTAAATAACATACCGCCTCAAAGTTTTTGGTTTGTTGAACCTACATGGGAAAGTGCACCGTATGTTGAAAACGCATTGACTTATGGCTTCGTGTATTGCAGGCATAAAGAAGATTATTTGCCCGAATTGATGCAGCTCAACCCGAATATAGTTACTTACGAAAAACGGCCTGATCTTGTGAAAATCTGGATGTGCCGTACCATTCCACTCGATAGTATAGTCGCTTCCGGGCAAACCATGCATCTCTTTTCAAGTCCGGGGCGTCAAACCCAGATCTTGCTTGATATGGTCAGGGAGGCGGCAGGCCGTAGTCAGATTGATATCGCAATTGATACCCTCTTCAGGCAGGAAAAAACTCAATCTTATATCATTGCTGTTAAATCCACTACGAGTTGTTCTGCCTGGTTGCCTGGGAAAGTAATCCAATTTTCGCGTGAAGCAAAAATTAAAGAGCTCGAACAAAGCATACTCCATAACGAAGAGTGGCTTAATGATTTAAAAAACAAAGCAAAGGAACAAAGTATTCCACTCGACTCCCTGGTAAGGGAGAATGCAGTTTGGATGGTCGATCACCCGTAATATGCCAATCCTTGAACTGCTCTATCGCGACGAATTCCTCGTTGCCATCAACAAACCGCCTGGTTTGCTGGTTCATCGCAGTAACATTGCTGCCGATGTGAAAGAATTTGCCGTTCAACTTCTTCGCGACCAATTAGGCCAACATGTGTTCCCGGTGCACCGAATCGACCGGAAAACTTCTGGGGCACTGCTATTTGCGCTCGATCAGGAAAGCAACCAGGCCATGAACCTTCAGTTCGACAGGGGCGAGGTTTGCAAGAAGTACCATGCCATCGTGCGGGGCTATACCCCCGATCAGCAGAGCATCGACTATCCTCTGAAAAAAGAAAACGGAGCTCTTCAAGGGGCGGTTACCCATTATCGTACCCTGGCCCGTACCGAGGTTCCGGTTGTTTGGGGAAAGCATCAAACCCAGCGCTATTCATTGGTTGAGATAGAACCCGAAACCGGACGAAGGCACCAGATCAGGAAACACTTTGCTCACATCTTCCACCCCATCATTGGAGACAGGCCACATGGTTGCAATAAGCAAAACAAACTTTTCAAGGAAAAATGGGGTATGGAACAAATGATGCTGCACGCGCTTTCTGTCACTTTCAAACACCCGGTTCATGAAAACCTGATTTCAGTTTCAGCGCCTTATTCATTCGAGTTTGAGAGGGTTCTTGGTTTTTTGGGTTTTGGTTGTACTGATTGACTAAGCTTTTCAACCCAGGTTCTTCGTTAGGGTAAATACATTCAATTCTTCCTTTCGTTCGTAGGTAACATGGTCCATAATTTTGCTGATTAGGAAGATGCCCAGTCCCCCGATCGGGCGATCTTCGGCAGGCAACGAAATGTCGGGTTGTTTTTGCAGGGTAGGGTCGAAGGGTTTGCCATCGTCGATGATGCGTATGGTAAGAACTTGGTTCTCGATTGAAAAATTAATGTCGATCTGATGCTCTTCCTGGTCGCTGTATGCATAAAAGATAACGTTCGAAATGGCCTCCTCCAGAACCAGGTTGAGGTTCATGGCAAGGGTTAAGGGTAAATCCCAGGTTTCGACAAGTTCATCAACTTTGGCAGCAAGAACCGGAAGTTCTTCAATGCGGTTTATTAGGGTAATGGTTTCTGTCATTATTTTCCGTAATAAGCAATACACAACATGGTTAAATCGTCCGATTGCAGGTAGTCGTTTACATGGATGACCACATCACGGGCCACGCTCATCACGATCTCAATGGGTTCGCTGTTGCGAACGGTTGATAGGCAATTCAGCATCCTTTCTTCGGTGTAAAGGTCCTGATCCCAGTTCTCAGCCTCTGTAATCCCGTCGGTATACAGGAATAAACGGTCGTCTTTCGAAAGGTAACGGTCATTGTCCTGATACTCGAAACCATCGAACAGGCCAATGGGAATTTCTTTGCTGAGTTCGAACAGTTCCAGTTTTCCACTCGAGTGAAGGATTACAGGGGGATTATGTCCTGCATTTGTATATCTTAAATGCCCTGTTTCGATATTGATGATCCCGATAAAGAAGGTGACGAACATGCTCGAGTCGTTGCCTTGCGACAAGGAGCTGTTCAGCGTTTTTACTATTTCGCGTGTTGAATGTTGTTGCGGGGCGATGGTTCGCAAAAGGGTTCTTGTAATGGCCATGAACAGGGAAGCCGGTACGCCCTTGCCCGAAACATCGCCTATAGCAAAGCAAAGGTGTTTTTCGTCGATCAAAAAGAAGTCGTATAAATCGCCACCAACTTCTTTGGCCGGTTCCATCATTGCATAGAGGTCGATTTCTTTCAGTTCAGGAAATGGAGGGAAAATCTTAGGGATCATGCCCATTTGTATTTCGCGAGCAATGCGCAATTCGCTTTCAATTTTTTCCTTTGCTGATGTGGTTGACTTCAGATTTTCGATGTATTTTTTCAGATCGTTTTGCATGTGTAAGAACGAATCATGCAAGTCTTTCATTTCGTCTTCGGTTTTGATCTCGGGAAGACTGGCAGAGAAATTTCCCCCGGCAACCTCGTGAGCCGAACGGGCAAAGTACCCAAGGGGCTTCAATTGGTGCGATACCACTCGGGCAACGATGAAGCTCAGAAGGGTCAATCCAATCAGCATCAATACAATCAGCACAATTGAGATGCTTTGTAACGGCCGGTACATTTCCGATTTTGGGAATATCACCGATAAGGTCCAATTGCTTGAAGGAAGTGCGGTGTAGTACATTTTTCGTTCAACGCCTCGCAAGGTGCTCGAAATAAAAGCGGTTTTTCCTTTTTGCATGTCGCGGCCTATTAGTCTCAGTTCGTCGCTGTTCAATTCTTCAGCCACACTGAAAACTGTTTCGTTCATGATCCATTCTTTAATCGGATGCGTTACAAAAGTGCCGTTACTTGAAATTACTGATGCATAGCCGCTTTCAAGTATTTTAACTTCCGAAATGATGTCAGTAAGCCACTCCAGGGCAACGTCTATGGTAATCACGCCAACCGCGCGGTGTTCTCCGTTGATGGTTCTGAAAAATGGAACCGAATAGGTGGTCATCAATACATTCCCACCCCCAAC
>CAZSIK010000005.1:0-5865 GCA_964606515.1 uncultured Prolixibacteraceae bacterium | reverse complement strand
AATAGGGTTTTCCAAGCGCCATTGGAATTTGATACCAATCCATTACAAAGTATTCATAATCGGGGTTTCCTAACTGCATGGTTTTTACCTCCCCGTTATTTCGGTATGAATAGGGGGAAAAATAATATCCTTGTTCTTTAAAAAAATTGGGTTCGAAGGCTATTGCGCTTCCAATGATTTCGGGGTTGTTTTCAACGATGCGGCGGGTAATGCTAAAAACAGAATCGCAGCTTAGGTTTTGGCTTTCAATGATCCATTTATAATTGTTTGATATTTTAGTGACCGGGAAAATTACTTGTTCGGCTTTGAAAACGATGTTGTTGGCCACGGTTTGGGCATTTTGGAAGGTCATCTTTTCAATTTGCCGTTTCGAAAAAACATAAAAAACCGATAGGGTAAGAATGAACAGAGATACGCACAAAGTAAGTACGTAAAATACAATTCTTGTGGTCAACGACTTATTTATCCCTAACATTTTCTTGTTTTTTGTTATGCTTATTTATTTTCTTCCACGGGTCGATAAAACTCGGTGAAGGAAATTTTTTGGTTTATATATTTCCCGTCGAATAAGATGTCCCTGGTTTTCAAGAAATCGCTTTCAGCAAGCTCTCCTTTTTTTGCTTTTTTGTTGCCTGGCTCAATCAGGTCGATCCATCGGTCAAGCATCCATTTCTGGTGTGAAAGGTTGGTGGCAATGTGTTCATTTTTCATCCAACGAGAAACAATTTCGAGGGTTTCCTGCCTGTTTTGGCGGGCATAATCCCAACCTTTTAGCGTGGCTTTAACAAATTTGTTGAGGTCGCTTTTCCGGTTGTCCCTGGTTTCCCCGAGGCAGTACAGTCCATCTTCAGGGATGTTGTACCCAAGATCGGAGAAGAAGTAGGTATTAAGTTCATCGGCATTGATCCCTGCATTGATGATTTGTTTGTACTCGTTGTACCACATCACGGTCATGGCATCGACTCCACCCAACATGAACATGTTGATCGAGGATAGAATGGGAACCCATTCCACCTTGTAATTATTGGCAAAAACCAATGCTTTGGGGATTTCATCGAAACCACTTTGCCAGATACCGATTTTTTTCCCGTCGAGATCGGAAAGGTTCCTGATTTGACTTTCTTTTTTGCTTACAAAAAGCAAGGCTGAATTTTGAGAAATCTGTGCGATGTTCACCAAATCGATTCCTTTATCACGGGCAGCCAGGGCTGAAGTAAGGAACAAAGAAATGATGTCTGATTTCCCGTTCACCAGCCATTCGCTGGCCATTACCGAAGCCGAGGGATGCACAATTTCCACGTCGATTCCTTCTTCAAGATAAAAACCCTTGTCCTTTGCCACATAATACCCTGCAAACTGAGCCTGGGGCAGCCAATGTGGGGTAAAGGTAACTTTGGGAAGTTGACCAGATAAAAGATGGCACATCAATAACAAAATAATGAATAACGGCATCCTGATCATTGGTCGTTGGTTTAAAGATTCGCAAGGCAAAATACAAATTATCTTGAACAATAAAAAATATTGTTGTATGCAATTGTCATGAAAAATGCTGACTGATGTAATTCAAGGCCGACCTTATTTCAAGGCTGTTGCTGGCAGGTCCTACCCGTACGTAAAAAGTTTCGATCCCTTTGTGGTTTAGAAAAACCGGTTGGGCAGCCTTTTTGCACGAAACCCGACACACAGTTTTGGTTCCCAATTTCTGAAGCGAGGTTTTAATCCATTCGCTAACCTCTTGTCCCATAGTGGTTTTTATCAACATCCAGAGGTGGAGCAGGAACTTGTCGTCGTTTTCAAACTGATCGGTTTCAATGCCTTCCAGGCTTCCGTCGTCGCGTACCCCGATCAGTAAATCGCCCCCTTCGCTGTTCAGGAAGGCGCAGATCGTTTTTAGCGAAGCATGTTCGATGTCGGGGCTTTTTTTCAGTTGCCTCAAATCCCAGCGTAGGGTGCTTTTGAATTCGGTCTGGCCGTCTTCGCCTCTGGCAATAATATTTTCAATCACCGAAAGTTGATTTTGGTTCCTGCATAAGGTGTCAAAGTCAGTTATCACCTGGATTTTTGCTATCAGGGCTCGATGCTTTGCCGTTAAATCTTCAATGGTTTCAATCTTGTTGCTTGCTTCACGATCTTGTCTGCTAATTTGGTTAATGAGCACCGAGGCTGCATATTCCGAAACGGATAGAAAACCCAGGATGAGCAACAAGTGTAGTAAAATGCCGCCAGGGGCATTACGGTTGAGATAACCAAGGATGATGGTTCGGGCTTCAGGAAGGTCGCTGATTGTTTGTCTGACAAAATCCTGATTGCTTTGTATCTTGCTTTTTTGTGCCAAAAAATTGTTGAGTGCCGAGGCTAAGGATGAAGCATTTAAAAAGATGTAATCGAGAACCATAGGGTTTTGCTGTAATACTTCTCCAAAATCAAAACAGGTTTGCTTTTGCCCTGCTAACAAGGTAGGATCATTGTCGATAAGCTGATCATCGATTTTCAACTCGTGATCTTTTTCCAGTGCGCGTGAATCGACCCAAAATTTTAAGATTTCAAGAGGCGAAAATACTTCGTCAGGCCTGTTTATCTCGTAAGTAATCACATAACGCAACAACCGGGCACTTTGATGAACCAGGATGTTTCCTTTGGGGCTCTTAATTGGTTCGTTGTTCCTAAAAAGAACGAAGTCGTTCTCGTGCATCACGATATCGAAATTTCCAGTCATGAGCCTCGTGTTAGTGCGCTTGTTGTTTTTTTATCTTAAAAAATTCCGATAGGCCCAACAACTTTCTTAACCAGTCGAAATACAACGCAAGGTATAGGAAAAGGCACATTAGCCAAATGATTCCCAGGTTGAACCCATAGGTGTTGATATCCCACCCACCCAATCTCTTTTGCGAGGCCAGAAAATGAGCCCTCCCATTGTTGAAGTCGGGATTTTTGTATATCGGGGCTACTTTCTGCATGATCCCTTCGGAGGTTTCCCTGAATACTTTTTTTGCATCTGAATTGAGAACCAGGTTTTCGAGCGACTGGTTGTGGTGGTTCATCTTTGCATCAACAAGGTATTCATTACCCCATTCCTTCACCAGTCCATCAATCATTCGTCCTTTCTCAGCACGCAGCTTCCCAATTTTTTGATTCTCGAAAACTTTAACCCTGTTCAGGTGAGCTTTCAGCGAATCGGCCACTGTAACATTGAACTGCTCCGGTGTTAGGCTGGGGAGATAAGCAAAGGGAAGCAGTACAGGCTCTTTGTCCAGTTTGATGAGTTCATTCCTGATGAGGTGCAGTTTTCTTTTAGCTTCATCTTGGTTTTTGTTCAATTTACGCCATCCTGAAATCAGATCGGTATGTCCAATTAGTTCGCTGACCACAATTTCGGAGCGGAAACGGGCTTGGGTCATTTCTTTTTCAATGTCGAAAAATAAGGCGTTATAGGCATTGTTCTGGAACTGCTCCACGGCCATAGCCTCGAAAGCCCAACGCGAAACCATGAGGTCGCCCACCATGGGAACGGCATCCTTTGCTGTGCTTTTATCCTGGAGGTCGTCGAATTTGACGATGACCCCGCACAGAAGGATTTGTGGGATCAACAACAGGGGGATCATGATGTATATGGTAACCACTGAGTCGAAGGCTGAGGAAATGTTCAGGCCAACCAGGTTCGAGAAAAAGGCGACCGAGAATAAAACCAGCCAGAATGCCGCGGTCATACCGTGTATGTCCAATAACATGTTGCCGATGAGCACGAAGCAAAAGGTTTGAAATGCGGAAAGCAGGAAGAGGAACAATATTTTGGAATTGAGATAGCTAAAGCGGCTTAGGTTTAAAAACGATTCCCGTTGCAATATTTTACGGTCTTTGATGATCTCTTCGGCACTAATGCTCATGCCCATGAACAAAACCACCACGATCGACATAAACAGATAGGAGATCAGACTTTTATTTTCAAAAAAAATATAGTTTTCGTTAGCAGAATATCGTGTAAAATATCCCACAATAATGGCCAGCAGGGGTGCTTCGAGCAGGTTAATGGTTAAATATTGGCGGTCGCTAAGTTTTGTCCTCAGGTTTCTTTGCATAAAAATTTTGAACTGCGAAAATAAGCCGGGCTTTTTCGATCCGGTTTCGGGCAAATCGGCATAACGGGCGGCCTCTTTAATTTTTTCTTTATTAATTCTCTTCCTGAAAAGGTTAAACCAATACTCGGGCGAAAACCTTCGTTGATTGGTGAAATTTCCCGAACCATCGATCATCTTGGTTTCAACAATCTCGAGTACCTGCTCCGGGTTTACGTTACCGCAACTGTTGCACTCGCACACATCGGCGTTTACATGATGGACTTCACTCTTGAAGTAGATGATGGCATCGAGCGGGTTGCCGGTATAAATTGGCCTGCCCCCTTTGTCGATAATCCATAACTGGTCGAACAGCTTGAAAATGGCCGACGAGGGTTGATGGATGTTGACAATAATCAGCTTTCCCTTTCTGGCTTGTTGTTTAAGCAAGAGCATCACTATTTCCGAATCGATCGAGGAGAGCCCCGATGTGGGTTCGTCAACAAATAGGATGGCAGGTTCCCTGATCAGTTCCATGGCCACGTTCAAGCGTTTTCGCTGGCCACCGCTGATTATTTTTTTTAATGGGTTTCCTACTTTGAGGTTTTTAAAGGGCAATAATTCTAGCTCCTGAAGGATTCGCTCTACTTTTTCTTCAATTGACTTTCGAGAAAGCCCGTCGAAGCACAAACAAGCGTTATAGTAAAGGTTTTCCCAAACCGTGAGGTCCTCGAAGAGCAGGTCGTCCTGAGGTACATAACCGATCAGGCCTTCAATCTTGGACTTATCTTTATGGATATCGTGTTGGTTGATTTTGATTGTTCCTTTTTGTACGGGAATGTTTCCGTTCAGGATGTTGATCAGGGTCGATTTTCCTACCCCACTACCTCCCATAATGGCTACCAACTGTCCCGATGCTACGGAAAAGGAAAAGGTATGCAAGCCATTATCACTGTTGGTAAAGCGAAAGTCGAGCTCGTCGCCCGAAAAAACAAATGGCTTTGAAGTCGCATATTGAATGAAACATGAAGCAATATCGATGTAATATATGGGTGAAATTCTTGGTCCGCGAATGATCCCGCCTTCTTTGAACGCATAAAAACGTTCCGGAAGGATGGGGTTTCCTTCCAGGGTCAGGTCTTCTTTTCCTTTAAAAATAAAAATAAGGTGGCCAATCAATGTTGAATGCAGGAAAACAATTTGGCCATTGAGGTTTTTTTCGTAGCGGTGTTTAACCTTCTCTTCTTTTGGATTTTCTTTGCTGTCGACCAATAAAAAATCTGGTAACGAAAGCTCTTGATCCGATTGATGGAAGATGAACCGGTACAGTTTCTCATATTCATCCTTATCGATCTCGAATACTTGGGCGAGGGTTTCAAAGAGGTTCTGTGTTTTACCGATATTTCCGCTCCGGGCCAATTCGAGGAACCTGAGAAATACCATTACCTGTTCCTCTTTTTTGAGCCTGCTTTTTACATTTTCGCTGATCGCCAGGGCTTGTTGGTTCATGTCGATAGGAAATGCTTCCTCTCCATCAACTCCATAAAAATCAAGCAATTCTTCAAAAAGCTTGAGGTATTCTTCGGAAGAGTTTAGTCCAAGGTGCAATTGTAAATAAAAGGAAAATATCCTGATGGCTTCATCTTTCTTCGATTCGCTAACCGAAGAAAAAAGGGCAAACAGGTTGATTAATGCATTCAGAGTGGTTTCGTTCATCTCGACCAGATGTTTTTGTTCATCAATAACAAGTAATAAAAAGAGGCTGTTTCAAGAGTTTTTGCACTCATCTTTTCTTTTTGCATCTTTCAGTTCG
>CAZSIK010000004.1:32173-37463 GCA_964606515.1 uncultured Prolixibacteraceae bacterium | reverse complement strand
GTTAATACGGGAGCACTTGATGTGATTTTTTTTTATTTGGATTTGTGTACCCTCGCCGCAATCGATCAAAAAAAACCGCTCATGTACGTTAAGTACCTGAGCGGTTGGATATCTTTGTATTGTTGGTAAAGCAGAACTTGTACCTAAAATGGTCAATTCAAATTTTGTCATCTTTTTCCCGTACTGTAATTCGACGGTCAAAGATAAGCAAACTTCAATCAACTTGCTATTTCTTCCATAAAAGCTTCTGCTTCATCAAGGTTTTCCTTGATGGTCAGAATGGTGTCGAGCAAGGAAATACGGATCAGGTCTTCCACTTCTTCCTGAAGGCCGGTCAACACAAATTTCCCCTCGACTTGTTCACAAAGCCGGTTAGCAACCAGTATGGCACTTAACCCCGATGAATCGCAATATTGACAACTGCTTAGGTCCAGAACAAGGTTCTTCGACCCGTCGTTTGTAATCATTACGAACTCAGATTTAAGGTCGGGTGCATTAGTGGTATTCAACTTTTCGGAAGTGGTTGAAACCACTACATATTTCTGTTTTTTATCTACTTTGTAATCCATAATAGCAGCAAGGTACAAATTTCGTTAATAAAAATCCAGCCGAGGCATTAATTTTTATCCTTTTCAGCTTCTTCCATTTGGGTTTTCAATGCAGCAAGATCAGAAATGTCACCCAAGGTTGTTTTCTCAACATTATCGGATACATTTTTCATCGCCTTGGAAGTTTGTTTCGCCTGAGATTTTTTAGTTTCTTTTTCTTCAGCACGTTTTGCATCTTCCCATATCCTTGAGTGTGATAGGATAATCCGTTTTGCGGCTTTCGAGAACTCGATTACCTTGAACGGAAGTTTTTCATCGGTCTTCACCGGTGAACCATCCTCCTTGGTGAGGTGACGGGGTGTGGCAACACCTTCAACTCCATAAGGAAGGGTAATTACAGCCCCCTTGTCGAAAAGTTCTACTACAGTCCCTTCGTGAATCGAATCGACTGTAAAAATGGTCTCAAACACATCCCATGGATTTTCTTCCAGTTGTTTGTGTCCCAAGCTTAAGCGACGGTTTTCCTTGTCGATGTCGAGCACCACTACTTCTATTTCAGCACCGATTGAAGTAAATTCTGATGGGTGTTTGATTTTCTTGGTCCAACTCAGGTCGCTGATATGGATCAATCCGTCGACACCTTCTTCAATTTCTACAAATACACCAAAGTTGGTGAAGTTACGTACCTTGGCGGTATGTTTGGTGCCCAGACTATATTTTGTTTCAATTTTCTCCCATGGATCGTTGCGTAATTGTTTGATACCCAGAGACATTTTTCTTTCTTCACGGTCGAGTGTAAGGATTTGTGCTTCTACTTCATCACCAACAGCGAGGAAATCCTGAGCACTGCGAAGGTGTTGACTCCAGCTCATTTCCGATACGTGGATCAGGCCTTCAACACCAGTGGCTATTTCTACAAATGCACCATAATCGGCCAAGACCACCACTTTTCCTTTCACGCTATCGCCTACTTTAAGGGTCGATTCTAGGTTGTCCCATGGATGAGGGGTCAGTTGTTTCAATCCTAAAGCAATGCGTTTTTTGTCATCGTCGAAATCGAGAATCACCACATTAATTTTCTGGTCGAGTTCAACGATTTCATTTGGATGGGTTACACGACCCCAGCTGAGGTCGGTGATGTGGATCAAACCGTCGACTCCGCCAAGGTCGATGAACACTCCATAAGAAGTAATATTTTTAACAGTTCCTTCTAGAACCTGTCCTTTTTCAAGTTTCGAGATGATCTCTTTCTTCTGTTGTTCCAGTTCAGCTTCGATCAATGCTTTATGAGAAACTACCACGTTGCGGAATTCATGGTTAATTTTAACCACTTTGAATTCCATGGTTTTGTTAACATACATGTCGTAATCGCGAATGGGTTTCACGTCGATTTGTGAACCCGGGAGGAAGGCTTCAATTCCGAAAACATCGACAATCATACCGCCTTTTGTACGGCATTTGATGTATCCTTTGATGATTTCGTCCCTTTCCATGGCTTCGTTCACACGATCCCATGAGCGTAAAGCACGAGCTTTTTTGTGGGATAAGGTAAGTTGCCCTTTTTTGTCTTCAAGACTTTCGACGTACACTTCTACTTTGTCTCCAATCTTAAGTTCAGGGTTGTAGCGGAATTCATTTAAACTGACGATCCCATCCGATTTGTATCCGATATTCACCACCACTTCCCGTTTGTTCAACGAGATGACGGTTCCGTCGACTACTTCCTTGTCGTTGATTTGGTTTAGGGTGTTGTTGTAAAGGTCGACGAGGTTCTCCTTCGATTTCGCTTTTGCGCCACTGCTGGCTTCCAGTTCATCCCAATCGAAATCGGTGATTTCTTCAGCAGTTGGGTTTTGTCTCTTTGGGGCATTCGATTTTTTGCTTTTCTTGACTTCTTCGGGTTGTTCAAGTGCATCAGCCGCGATTTCAATCTGTTCGGCCTGATCTTTTAATTCTTCTGTCATTTAATTGTTGTGTTTGTAAATTAATAAGTTAGACTTTATTTGTTGATAAAAAATCAGCCGCAAAAGTAGAAATTTTAATATTAATAATCAAAGCATTCCCATCAATTTTTTTCATTCGAAACTGTATCGCTTGTTTTGTCTTTGATTTAATTTGATTGGGTTGCAAAAAGAAGGATCTAAAAGCAACAGGATTCTTTGTTCGGGGATAAAATTTCGTACTTTTGCAGCAATGAAAAGTCAGGAATTTATGTAAATCGATTACGAATGAAAGGAATTATATTAGCTGGCGGGGCCGGTACACGGCTTTTCCCCATCACGAAAAGTATTTCAAAACAGATTATTCCCATCTACGACAAACCCATGATTTATTATCCTCTATCGGTATTGATGCTTGCCGGTATTCGTGAGGTACTTATAATATCAACTCCTAAGGATATTCATTTATATGAAGATTTGTTTGGCGATGGCTCACAATTTGGACTTACGTTGAAATATAAGGTACAACCCAGCCCCGACGGTTTGGCCCAGGCCTTTGTTTTGGGTGAAGAGTTCATCGGGAAGGATAGGGTTTGTTTAGTGCTTGGCGACAATATTTTTTATGGATATGGTTTCTCAGGACAATTAGTTAAAGCTGCCGGAATAAACGACGGTGCCCTGGTTTTCGGCTATTATGTAAACGACCCGCAGCGTTATGGTGTAGTTGAGTTTTCAAAAGAAGGCCAGGTTTTATCCATTGAGGAAAAACCATCAAACCCCAAATCGAACTATGCGGTAACCGGCCTGTATTTTTATTCGAACGATGTGGTCCAGAAAGCCAAAGCATTAAAGCCATCAGCACGGGGTGAACTCGAGATTACCGATTTGAACCGGATCTACCTTGAAGAGAAACGCCTTACCGTTGAAATTATGGGACGTGGAATGGCCTGGCTTGATACCGGAACCCATGAAAGCTTGATGCAGGCTTCTAATTTTATCGCTACCATTGAGCAACGACAAGGTTTGAAAGTGGCTTGCCTTGAAGAAATAGCCTATCAAAAAGGATGGATCGATGCCCAACAAGTCCTGAAATTAGCTAAACCACTTGAAAATAACCAATATGGGCAATATTTAATTAAAATGATAAAAAATCAATGAATATAATTGAAACACCTATAAAAGATTTATTAGTTTTAGAACCAAAAATATTTTCCGATCAAAGGGGGTATTTTTTTGAAGCATATAATCATAAGCTATTTGAAGAAAAAGGTTTAAATTATGCCTTCATTCAGGATAACGAATCGAAATCGGAGTATGGTGTGATCAGGGGCTTGCATTATCAACTCGGACCATATAGCCAAACTAAATTGGTTAGGGTGGTTTTAGGGGCTGTTTATGATGTCGCCGTGGATTTAAGAGTGGGGTCGCCCACTTTTGGGAAATGGTTC
The DNA here is from genome assembly GCA_964606515.1 of uncultured Prolixibacteraceae bacterium. Classification (GTDB taxonomy): domain Bacteria; phylum Bacteroidota; class Bacteroidia; order Bacteroidales; family Prolixibacteraceae; genus CAZSIK01. The sequence goes on along the minus strand of CAZSIK010000004.1, from coordinate 33,527 downwards.
GGAATTGAATTGAATGAAGAAAACAAGAGACAAATGCTAATCCCCAATGGATTCGCACATGGGTTTTCGGTTCTGAGCCAGGAAGCTGTTTTTAGTTACAAATGCGACCAGTATTACCGCCCTGAAGCAGAACGCGGGATCATATATAATGATCCAACTTTTAATATTGATTGGAAAATTGAGAAAGATAGAATTAAAGTGTCAGGGAAAGACCTGAAAAATCCGATATTTGAAAAAAGTGAATACAATTTTATATTGAAGCAATGAACAGTAAAATTTTAGTTACAGGAGGAAACGGGCAGCTTGGCAATGAATTAAGAAGGCTTTGCCGTAATTACCCGGGTTTGGAATTTATTTTTACCGATGTCGACATGCTCGATATCACTAATCCCGATGCTGTTTCTGTTTTTATGGAAGCCAGCAAACCGGCAATGGTAATCAACTGCGCTGCCTTTACCGATGTGGATGGGGCAGAGGAAAATGTGAAACAAGCCCGGAAAGTAAATTCATTGGCCCCACAGGTTTTAGCTGCCGCCTGTGCCATGCAGAATGCCTTTCTGATCCATATATCAACCGACTATGTTTTCGATGGAGAATCGTCAAAACCGTATAAAGAAGACGATGAAACCAATCCTCAGTCGGTTTATGGAAGCTCAAAACTCGAAGGAGAAGAAAAAATTAAAACCGTATTCGACGATTACCTGATTATTCGTACGTCATGGATGTATTCCGAATATGGCCACAATTTCCTTCGTACCATCCTGTCGTTAGCCAAAGAAAAAGATAAACTGGAAGTGGTTAACGATCAGATTGGGTCGCCTACCTATGCCAGAGACCTGGCCAATTGCATCATCGATATCATTATCAAGTCAATATTGAACCCTAAAGCCTATCTTCCCGGTGTATACCATTATGCCAACCAGGGCGAATGTTCATGGTATGAATTTGCGAAGGAAATTGTAAAACAAGCAGGCTTGGGCTGTGAAATCCTTCCTGTCGACTCGGCTAAAGCACCCCGCCCAGCCAAACGGCCAAAATATTCTGTGCTCGACACATCAAAAGTCAGACAAAACTTTGGGATCGGTATCCCAAACTGGCGCGATAGCTTAAAAGAGTGTTTGCTTGCCTTAAAAAACAAGTGAAATGAAAGACGATAATTTGTTGCTTCAAGTAGAAGAAAGAGCTCAAAAATGGCTTGATTCTGCTTTTGATCTTGAAACAAGGCAAGAAGTGCAAAAAATGCTTGCCAATCCTGATAAGGATCTATTAATTAATTCGTTTTACAAAGATCTTGAATTTGGTACTGGTGGTTTGAGGGGCATCATGGGTGCCGGAACAAACCGGATGAATATTT
>CAZSIK010000004.1:0-32160 GCA_964606515.1 uncultured Prolixibacteraceae bacterium | reverse complement strand
GTGCCGCTACTCAAGGCTTGGCCAACTATCTTAAGAAAGCGTTCAATAATAATAAAATTATAAAAGTGGCCATTGGTCACGATTGCAGGAACAACAGCCGAAAATTTGCCGAGGCTTCAGCCAAAATATTTTCTGCAAATGGTTTTAAAGTTTACCTTTTCGACGACCTGAGACCTACCCCCGAATTGTCGTTTGCTATAAGGGAACTGGGTTGTCAGAGTGGAATCATTCTTACTGCATCGCATAACCCCAAAGAATATAATGGGTATAAAGCCTACTGGGACGATGGCTCTCAGATTGTTGGCCCACACGATGAAGCTATTGTTGAAGAAGTGAAAAAAGTGAATGTCAGCGATATCCTCTGGGATGGCAGTGATGACAACATTACAATCCTTGGTGCTGAATTCGATGCAAAATTTGTCGAAAAAGCTGTTTCGGTGTTGATCAACCCTGAAGTGGTAAAGCGTCAAAAGGACCTCAAAATTGTCTACACCCCGATTCACGGAACCGGGGTAAGACTTGTGCCCCAAGCCTTGGAAGCCGCAGGGTTCAGCAACGTGATCCATGTTCCCGAACAAGATGTGGTAAGTGGCAACTTCCCTACAGTGAAATCTCCCAATCCCGAAGAACCTGCCGCCATGAACATGGCCATGCAGAAAGCCAGGGAAACCGGAGCCGATGTGGTGATGGCCACCGATCCTGATGCCGATCGTATTGGGGTATGCACCCGGAACGATCAGGGCGAATGGATCATTATTAATGGAAATCAAACTGCCTTGTTGTTTTTGTATTATATCATCACCCAATCGAAAAAACAGGGAAAGCTAAAAGGAAACGAGTATATTGTAAAAACCATTGTTACTTCTGAACTGATTGCCGAAATTGCTCGTAAAAATAATATTGAATATTTTGATTGTTATACCGGATTTAAATTCATTGCGGAAGTAATCCGTGAAAACGAACCGGGGAAAAAGTACATCGGGGGTGGTGAAGAAAGTTTCGGGTTCATGCCTGCCGATTTTGTTCGCGATAAAGATGCAGTTTCTTCCTGTGTGTTGATGGGTGAAATTACTGCCTGGGCTAAAGATCAGGGACTGTCGCTTTATGATCTGCTCAAAGCAATCTACGTTCAATATGGCTTCTCGAAAGAGAAAATGAAGTATGTCGTCAGAGAAGGACAACAGGGAGCTGTTGAAATTGCCCGAATGATGGATGGATTCAGGAATCATCCTCCGAAAGTATTAGGCGGTTCAGCCCTAAAATGGATTAAGGATTATGAAATACTGTGTGAAAGTAACCTGATTACTGGCGAAAAAAAGAAAATCAACCAAAAAATCACTTCCGATGTTCTTCAATTCTTTACTGAAGACGGGTCGAAAGTTTCAGTCAGGCCTTCAGGCACCGAACCCAAAATTAAATTTTATATCGAGGTTTCGCTTCCTCTTGCTTCTGTAAATGAATTTGAACAAGTCGATCTGGAAGCAGAAGAAAAGATCACCCGGATTATGAACCAACTGATTAATTGAAAAAATCCAGTTCATTAATAAATAAATGAAATGATCCCGTTGGTTGCCCCATCGGGATTTTTTTAATTTTCGAGAAACTGAAACCGAAAGATTATCTTTGCAAAAAATAAAACAATTATGAACCATTCTGTTACACGTGTGCGGTTCGCACCCAGTCCGACCGGTCCCTTGCACATGGGTGGGGTACGGACTGCCCTTTTTAATTATTTGTTTGCCCGCAAACACAATGGCGTGTTTATCCTGAGAATTGAAGACACCGATCAAACCCGTTATGTTCCCGGAGCCGAAGATTATATCATGGAAGCACTTCAATGGTGCGGCATCACAATCGATGAAGGTATTCGCGAAGGTGGGCCGCATCGCCCTTATCGCCAGTCGGAAAGAAAGGCATTGTACAAACAGTACGCGATGCAACTGATCGAAAATGGCAATGCTTATTATGCCTTCGATACCCCTGAAGAACTTGAACGTTTACGCGAGGAATTCGAGTCGCGGGGTGAGACCTTCACTTATAATGCACAAACCCGGAAATCGCTAAAAAACTCACTTTCGCTTTCTTCCGAAGAAAATTTGGCCATCCTTGATTCGGGGAACGCTTACGTGATCCGCTTTAAAATGCCCGATAACCTCGATGTGACCGAAGAAGACCTGATCCGGGGTGAAGTTACTTTCAATACCAATCAGCTCGACGACAAGGTGCTGTTCAAGTCCGACGGAATGCCCACCTATCACCTAGCCAACGTGGTCGACGATCACCTGATGGAAATTACACATGTCATCAGAGGTGAAGAATGGCTTCCCTCGATGCCTCTGCATGTGCTGCTTTATCGCAGTTTTGCCTGGGAGGCACCTAGGTTTGCCCATCTTCCTTTGATTTTAAAGCCTGTGGGCAAAGGGAAATTAAGCAAGCGCGACGGTGAAAAATTGGGTTTTCCTGTTTTTCCATTACAATGGACCGACCCGTTTTCGGGAGAAAGCGCCTCTGGTTATCGGGAGGGTGGTTACTTTCCCGAGGCCTTTGTCAATATGCTGGCTTTGCTGGGATGGAACCCCGGTACCGAACAGGAAATTTTCACCATGGATGAATTGTCGCAGGCCTTTTCGCTTGAACGTGTTGGCAAATCGGGCTCGAAATTCGATCCTGAAAAAACAAAATGGTTCAACCATCAATACATGCTGAACAAGCCCAATGAAGAAGTTGCCGCTTTATTCAGCCTCTTTCTTCAAGAAAAGGGGATACGTACTGAAAGCGATTATGTTGTAAAAGTGGTTGCCTTATTGAAAGAGCGGGCCACCTTTATCCCCGATATATGGGAACAAGGGCATTACTTTTTCGTTACACCCGAAGGCTACGATGAAAAGACCGTAAAAAAAAGATGGAATCCCGAAGTATCGCAGATGATGGGAAAAATCCATGGATTTTTGTCTTTATATCAAGGCGAATGGAAAGCACCTTTGATGAAGGAATCGTTTTCAACTTTCATCAATGAAAAAGGGTGGGGCTTTGGCGTTGTGATGAATGCACTTCGCTTGTGTATTGTCGGGTCGCCGATGGGGGCTGATCTGTTCGAAATTTGCGAAATGATCGGTCGTGAAGAAACTCTGAAACGGATTCTCCTGGCCATCGAAAAACTGGGATAATATTTTATCTGGATGGCTTCTTTTCAATTTTTATTCGATTATTTATGATCCGACTGATACAAGTGGAATATCCATATCTGGCTGAATACCGCCGTACCTACCTCAGGTCGTTACCCTGTATTCAGGAAATTTACCTCGAGCTGCTAAATCACGATGCCGAATATTTTCAAATTGAATTGAAAAACGAGATAATTGGCTATGCAATTGTTTCGAAAGAAAAAACCTTGCTCGAATTTTTTGTATTCGACCAGTATGTTACCCTGGCATATGAAATATTTAAACAATTGGTTGAACAGCAAAATATTCACTCAGTTTATTGCAAATCATACGATCCTCATCTTCTCGATTGTTGTTTTGAACAGGGCTATAAGTATAAAACGTTGGGGAAGATGTATCGCGACAAGGTTTTTGATGTCGTTTTTCCACTCGATGGATTGACTGTTGAATTGGCGACCCTCTCCGATCTTCCGTTTTACATGAACCAGGATGACGAGTGTTTTGAACCTAAAAGCGAATTGAAAGCCATGATCGAAAGCCAATCGGTTTTTAATTTTTATAAGGGGGAAACGTTGGTTGGAAGTGGATTTTTTAATCGTATTCATGAAGATTTCGATGGATACGACCTGGGAGTTTGGGTTGATGAATCCCATCGTAGAAAGGGCATTGCCACGCGGATCATTTCTTATTTAAACCAGCGTTGTCTGCAAATCGGGGGAGAACCTTGTCTGGCTTGTGCTATCGACAATATTTTGTCCCAGAAAACCATCGAGAAAAACGGTTTTATCAGCAAGTATCGTTTGCTGGAATTCGAGGTCCATTAATTGTTTTGCATTTCATTCAGATCAAAATCAGGTTTGCTTTTTGATCTGACTTTTTCTTTTATTTTTGTGACTTTATTTGTAACGCAGTAACTATGTTAGACAGAATACAAGCACTGAAGGCAGAAATTATCGGAATTTCGGCCAGCAGCAAAGAAGAGGCCGAAGCTTTGAGGATAAAGTATCTGAGTAAGAAAGGTTTGGTTTCGCAATTGTTCGACGATTTCAAGAATGTCCCATCAGATCAGAAAAAGGCTGTGGGTGCCGCAATCAACGAGTTAAAAGACTTTGCACTTGAAAAAATCAACAACCTGAAGGCTTCATTCGATAAAGTGGAAACAGGGGCAAAAGGCCTTGACCTTACCCTGCCGGGCGACCCAATGAAACCTGGAAGCAGGCACCCGCTTTCGATTGTACGGAACGAAATTGTAGAAATCTTCAGCCGGCTGGGCTTCATAGTTTCCGAAGGGCCCGAGATTGAAGACGACTGGCACGTATTTTCTGCCTTAAACTTTGCACCCGAGCACCCGGCACGCGATATGCAGGATACGTTTTTCATTGAGAAAGACCCTGATGTTTTATTGCGTACCCATACTTCAAGCGTACAAGTAAGGGTGATGGAAAAATCCCAACCCCCCATAAGGGCCATCTTCCCCGGGAGGGTATTCCGCAATGAGGCTATTTCCTATCGCGCTCACTGTATCTTTCATCAAATTGAAGGTTTATACGTAGATGAAAATGTTTCGTTTGCCGATCTGAAACAAACCTTGCTGGGCTTTGCCCGTGAATTTTTTGGTGAAAAAACCGAAATCAGGTTGAGGCCCTCCTATTTCCCGTTTACCGAACCTTCGGCCGAAATGGATGTGAGTTGTTCCATTTGCGGGGGCAAAGGATGTAATGTGTGTAAATACAGTGGCTGGCTTGAAATTATGGGTTGTGGGATGGTCGACCCGAACGTTTTTGAATATTGTGGAATCGATAGCAAAAAATACACGGGTTATGCTTTTGGTATGGGCATTGAGCGCATCGCCATGCTCAAATATGGCATTAAAGACCTACGCTTGTTCTTCGAGAACGACGTTCGCTTCCTCAACCAGTTTCACCCTGCATTTTAGCGATTTGCCCAAGCGTCATTCTTTATATATTGACTGCAAAAAGCCCTGGAGGAGCATTCTTCCGGGCTTGTTTTTTATAGGGTTGATAATTATAATTCAAGTAATCTGATTTCATAAGTCAATTCAACCGATCCGCGTAGGGTCGCCGATACCCCGCAATACTTTTCATGAGACAACTCGATGGCTTTCTTTATCTTTTCTAAAGGGAGATTGACCCCCGTAAATTCGTAAATAATGTTCATTTTATCGTAGCGTTTGGGCATCTCTTCAGTTAAATGACCATCCACCTGAACATGCAAGTCTGCCGGTTCGATTTTCATTTTTTTCAGGATCATAATAACATCCATGGCCGTGCAGCCTGCAAGGGCCACAAGCATCAGTTTTTTTGGTCTCATGCCGGTGTCGTGCCCGCCCGCTTCCTCCGAAGCATCTAATCTCAATAAGTGGCCATCGATAACAGACTCGAAAGCCATGTCGCCTTTCCAACTTAATTTTGTTTCATGAATCATAGTCATCCTATTTTTTAAAAGTTATCACATAACAAACACATCCGATAAAAGGTTGAAAAGGCTAAATTTTATCTTGTTTTCCTGTTAGCCTTAAATATGATATTCAAGTTTTCTTATATTTACTCAATGTTTATATCCTTTTTGTGGACAAAACAGCGAATCGGGATTTTGTATTATGTGAATTTTCATTGCCAAATAATTGAAAATGATATGAGAAGTTCGAACTTTAAACCGTCGCCTGAAGAAACCGATCTTTCAGGATTTAAGTTTTTTAAAAACCTGAACGAAACCGAGATTGCAAAATTGAATTACGACAAAACCTGTCAATCGTATAAAAAGGGGAATGTGATTTATCGGGAAGGGAGCCGGCTAACCGGCTTTTATTGTATCACCAAAGGGATTTTAAAAATATACAAAACCGGCATCGACGGTAAGGAACAGATTATCCGCTTTGTAAAGCAGGGCGATATTATTGCTTTCCGTTCGTTGCTGAGCCAGGAGCTGGCCTGCACCACCGCCAAAGTGATCGACGATGCCGTGTTGTGCCACATCCCATATCCTACTTTATTATTTCTACTTCAGAACAACTGGAAATTCTCGCACTGGATGATCCAGATCCTTTGCCGCGAACTGCGCGAAGCCAACGACTACATTACCGACATTGCCCAGAAAACCGTTCGCGAACGACTGGCCGAGGTGCTGCTTTTGCTGAAAGACAGTTTTGATGTTGACGACTCCAACACGCTTCAGATTTCATTAACCCGCGAGGAGCTGGCCAACATGGTTGGCACCGCCACCGAAAGCATCATCAGACTACTGTCGGAATTTAAACAGGATGGGCTGATTGAACTTAAAGGGCGACGCATCAAAATACTGGATGTGGCTACGATGAGAAGGTTGGCAAGTATATAAGAAAACTAATTTGTAATCCACTCTTCCGGGTTCATTGTTATCCTTTCCTTCCTGATTTGGAATTTAAGAACGGTTTTGTTGTCTTCGCCCGGGTCGGAATAAATCAGGCCGATTTCCTGCTGGGTTTTTACCGGGTCGTCCTGTTTCACGAACACTTCTTTTAAATTGGAGTAGATGGTGAGGTATTGTCCATGCCGCACTATTACCGCCATGTTCGCCCCGGGGATGGCTAAAACGCGGCTCACGGTGCCGTTGAATATGGCGCGGGCTTTTTCGCCCGGGTGGGTAGTGATGTCGATGCCCCTGTTGTGGATAATTACTGATTTCATTACCGGATGGGGGTGTTCGCCAAATTTATCGGTTATCACGCCCTGACTTACAGGCCAGGGAAATTTCCCCTTGTTTTTTTCAAAGTTGCCTGAAAGCTGCTTTTCCTGGGGGGTGGCCCCTTTCTGGGCTGTACGCCTGGCTTCTTCATCGATAACCCGATCGATTTCGCGTTGCAGCCTTTCTTCAACTTGTTTTTGCTGGCGGAGCAGGTCTTTCAGTTCCCGTTCCTTTTTTTGTAGCTGCTTGTGGTAATCGAACTGTTTTTCTTTCTCGTTGCGTAACTGGCTAAATTCTAGTTTTTGTCGGTTTAACAATTCTAGGTGTTCGCTTCTTCTTTTGCTCAGGTCTTCGATTTTCTTTTGCTGAATGTCGCGTATGACTTCGATCAGTTCAAGTTGTCGTTCACGGTAGCGAGCTACCTGGCGGGTATATAGCATTCGTTTGTAAGCCTGGTTGAAATCGGCGCTCGAAAGCAAAAAAACGAGCTGGTTATAGGTACTGCGGTTTCGGTAAGCCTGCCTGATCAGGTTGGCATAGCTGGTCCTGATTTTCTCAAGGTCTTCTTTCAGGCAGTCGACCACAAATTGGTTGTCGTCGATCGATTGTTGCAAAATTTTCAACTGTTCATCGAAATCGTTCAGCAGGCGTCCGCGCAGGCCAATCTGTTGGTTCAGTACCTCCAGTTTGTTAAGGGTAATCCGTGCATTTTTATCGGTTTCGTTAAGAAGCCGACTTGTATAATTAATTTCATCGAGCGTTTTTTGCTTTCGTTTTTGCAATTCCTGAAGGGTTTGGGCCTGTAGTTGACCCAACACGAGCAAGATCGAAAGTAGTGCAAAAACAAACCTGTTCATGATGTATTCAGTTATTAAACTTTTCGTACTTCTCGGGAATGGTAAAAGAAAAATCGCGCTCCTTACGGGTCGAAATTTTACCAAGCTTGATTTGTGCTTCCATTTCACGATTCTTCTCTGTATAGCTCAGGTTGATCGAGGAAGGCAACAATTCCTTCCCCGTGAGTTCGAACGATTCGTATTCAATAATAATCGTTTTTTCGGTTTTAATGTTGTTCAATAGTAGTTTTCTGATGACAAAAAATTCGGGATCGACCCATGCCTGAATGTCAAAGAACTCATTATCATCCATATTGTCCATATACCGGATCAATCTTTTATCCTGGTTTTTCGACAGTGCCCGTTCAATTCTCCGGTCATATTTACTGTCGAGGCGGTATAATTGATCCTCGATACTTGAGGAAAATTCACGGTCGAAGGCTTCCTGGTTGAGGTAATAACTTGCATCGGCGGTGAGCAAGGCTTGTATTAGGTTGAAATTAAGGTCGAAACCAAAAAGTTTCCAGATGGTTGAATAATTGCCTGAAACATAATTTCTGTCGATAAAGTTAATGGCCACCACGCTGTCGGGGGCTAATAATCCACGGCCGATGGGAAAGCCCATTTTTTTGAGTGTCATGATCATTTTTTCATCTTTTTTGATCTTGAACTGGGCCATCACACTGTTCTTTGAGCCCATTGCATCGAAATTTACTGTTACTCGGTCGCAAGAGAGGTACTCATACCTGGGTGCTTCCTTTTCGACCCTTTTGATGATCTTATCGGCCGACATGGGTTTGATTTCCTTGCTTGAAAGGGTTCGGGCCGTCCGGCAGGAGGAAAATGCCAAGAGTGACGCAATGCTGATCGCGAAAAGAAACCACCGGGTTTGAGGGCGAAAATCCTTTCCTATCATTTACTCCTCCTCTTCGAAATATTTTTTTTCTTCAATTTTCCTTTTCAGGGTTTTGGATTCGCTTCCCATTTCAGCTGCTTTTTTCCAATAATCTAGTGCCCCTTCACTATCGTTGAGCATGAAGAGAATGTCGCCATAATGTTCTAATACCACGTCGTTTTCGTTCCCGCCATTTTTCAGCGCGGTTTCAATATAGAACTTGGCCAGCCTGTATTCTTTTTTCCGGAACAGTACCCATGCGTGGGTATCGACGTAGGTAGGATTATCGGGATGAACCTGCACAACTTTGCTGCTCAAGGCCTCGGCACGGTCGAGGTTTATCCCTTTAACGGAAAGATAATACGCATAATTGTTCATGGCCATGTAATTGTTAGGTTCCATTTCGAGAACCTTTTCGAAAGAAGCGAAGGCTTTTTCGGGGTGGTTGAGGTTATAATGGGCCTCGGCTTTGTAAAGCTCGAATTGGGCTTCCATTTTCGGGTTTTCGACTACGTACGACTGGCCGGTTTCAAGTGTTTCGAGCGATTTGTCGTATTCTTTCTTTTGAAGGTAGGCAATTGATTGGAAGAGATAAATTAGGGGCTGGTTTGGGAATAATCCGATTGCCTTGTTGGCATCGGTAATCAGGAGGTCGAGGTCGCCCAGTTCGTTGTCGAGTTGGATTAATTGCTCCCAAAGCCCGTAGTTATTCGGATCTTTTTCAACAGCTTGGGCAATAAAATCGCGAGCCTCTTGTTTTCTGTTGGTTTGGATGAGGAAATCGGCCCGTATGCCAAAACTTCTTGGATCGCCAGGATGGGTTTCGCTGATGAGCAGAGTCAGTTCATCCATCTGTTTTTCGCTCAGTTTCTGATCGGCAGGGGCTGAAATTAACATCAGGTAGAGCTGTACTTTGGTTTCAAGTTCGAGTTCTGGATTGGCAAAACCAATCGAGGCGTGTTTGAAAGCGGCCTCGAGGTTCTTGCTCTGGGCATGGAAACTGGCCAGTGAGAAATGGACGAATCCGTTCTGAGGGTCCATTTCAAGTACTTTATTGTAGTATTCGAGTGCTTTGGACATGTTTCCGTCTTCCTTATACATGTCGGCCATCACGCCATAGTATTCGGGAACTTTCGGATCGGAGGCGATCAGCCTTTCCAGTTCAGCATAAGCTTCCTTGTTCTTCTTGGCCTGACGGAAAACCTGTTGGCGCGCTAATGCGATTTGGGCATTGTAACCAGTTACTTTTTCAAGTTGATCATAGGCTTTAATTGCTTCATCAAATTTTTCGCCTGAAGTCAATAACAAGGCATTGAGGAAATAGTAGTCGACGTTGCCTGGTTCTTTTGCGATTAGTGCTTTGTATAGTTCACTTGCTTTGAGGTAATCCTGATCGCGCTGATAAATCTGGGCCAACAGTAGTTTGTACCATTTATTGTCGGGGTTTATTTGAATGGCTTTCTCGAGCAGGAGTTTCGCCCCAGTAAAGTCGCCTTTTTGGGTATAAATGTTGGCCAGTTCAAACATAACCGATGCAGCATTAGGATTGATTTCAAGGCAATCGTTAAAGCATTGTCTTGCTGCTTCAAGATTTCCTATGATTTTTTGTTTTAATCCTTCAACAAAAAGATATTCGAACTGCATCTTTTTCTCCTCTGTTATTACTACCAAAGGACCTTTTGCTTCAGAAATTATATTTTCGGTCACTTTTTTTGTGGCAGAGCAAGAACATAACATCGCAAATGCGAGGCACAATAAGTTAATTTTAATTTGCATCAGCTTCATTTTAATTATTCTTTGCCGGTATGTCCAAAGCCTCCGGCCCCACGGGTGGTTTCCCCCAAATTGTCGACACTGTTCCACTCCACGGTTTCGTGTTTGGCCACGATCATCTGGCAAATTCTTTCCCCACTTCTAATGGTATAAGCTTCATCGGATAGATTGACCAGGATCACTTTTATTTCACCCCGGTAGTCGGCATCGATGGTCCCAGGAGTGTTTAAAACCGAAATACCGTGTTTGATGGACATACCGCTCCTGGGCCTGATTTGGGCTTCGTATCCCTGTGGCAATTCAATAAAAATTCCGGTCGGGATCAGTGCGCGTTGCAAGGGTTTTAAGGTAATTTCTTCTAACAGGAAAGCCCTCAGGTCCATCCCGGCCGAAAATGCCGTACTGTATTCAGGAAGGGGATTGTTCGATTGATTTACAATTTTTACTTGCATGAAATATAGTTTTTCCCTCTTTATCAGATTGTTATAAAAAAATGCTTTATGAAAATTTAAGCCGCTAAGATATATAATCTTAAGCCTAAATTGAAGCAGAATGGTAAAATTCAACTTTCATTAAATCAATTTATAGGCCACTGTCGGATAAAAACAGGAATTGAGATGGAAAATTGTGGGAATTTGCATTGGATTAATTAACAGGAGGGGTGAACGCATTGATCCTGTGGTCGATGGTTTGCTTCTCTTCGCTGAACCATTTAATTGAAATGATGTCGAAGCGGGTTTCTTTGTCGATATCGTTTTGAATCAGATAGGCTTCGGTTGCATTGATCAGAAACCTGATTTTTTTTGTAGTGATCGAGTCTTCGGGTTCCTCATAAATAGCCGAGGCTCTGGTTTTTACTTCAATAATAACCAATTCTTCTCCATCGAGAGCTACCAGGTCGATCTCGTAATGCTCGAAACGCCAATTGCGTTCTATGATTCTATATCCCTTGCTGATCAAGTAATTGCAGGCAATTTCTTCGCCCATTTCCCCCATTTTTTTTCGGTCGGTCATGGTAAAGTGGGTTTATGTTTTACGACTTTGGCTTTGAAGAATTGAATTTGAATCCTCGACTTTTAAATCGACCCATTCGCCAAGTTTGAGAGCATAGTTTTGCTCCTGATGGCCTGCCGGAAAGTTAAAGGCAACCGGGTAATCGAATTCGGCAACGGCATCCATCACAATTTCTTCTACGCTTTTGCCGAAGGGCACCTCGTTGTCTTTCATTGAAGAGAAGCCTCCTACGAGCAATCCGGCTAAAGAATCGAGTTTCCCGCCAATTTTAAAGTTCATCATGATACGGTCGATATGGTAAAGGTATTCACCCAGGTCTTCGATGAATAAAATTTTTTCGCGGGTGTCGATATCGTAAGGGGTTCCCCTCAAACTGTAAAGCATCGATAAGTTACCTCCTGTCAGAATTCCACTGGCATTACCTTTGCGGTTTAATACCGACGGGCCAAAAAGGTAATGTATTGGTTCATTGATTAGGGCAGCAATAAGGGTTTGAAAGCTTTCGGTAAGATTTTCCTCTTTGAGGAAATGTTTGGGCATGGCACTGTGTAGCGAAACCACGCTTTTATTATGAAGGAAGGAATGTAAAACGGTGATGTCGCTAAAACCAGCAATCCATTTTGGTTTTTTCATGAAAGTCGACCAGTCGATGTACTGCAAGGTACGCAAAGTGCCATATCCTCCACGAGTACATATTATCGCTTTTACATGAGGATTGTCGATCATTTGTTGAAACCCAGATGCACGCTGTATATCGGTGCCGGCAAACTGATGGTGCTCTTCCCAGATGTTTGGTGCCAGAAGGATACGAAACCCCATCGATTCAAGAAGTTTTATTCCAGGTAAAATAGTCTCGCTACTGGCTTTCGAAGCAACAGAAACCAACCCGATGGTATCGCCTGGCTGGAGTGGGGAGGGGGATACGAAGTTCATTTTATTCTACCTTTTACTCACCCACACAGTCGATCCGGGACAATTTTCTCTGAACTGTTCCATGGCTTTAAGCGCTTCATTCCAACTTTTGTATGAATCGACCGTCACCCTGTACCACCCATTATCCAATTCATAAAGTTCAGGGTGATGTGATTTTTGCTGCAATTCATTAAAAAGGTTACGGGCATTTTCGATATGGGCAAAACTGCCTCCAACCAAAACATAAGGTAACTTTTCGGTTTGATTGCTTTGGGCCAACGATTCACTTACGGCATCTTCAATTTTTTCTTCGCTTTTTGTTAAAGCAGGATCGGATTGCGTGGGGCTAAGGATGGAAAAAGGATTGATGTTGGAGGTTTGCAAACGTTGGGGCATCTCTCCGGGTTTCGGAAAAAGCGAGAAAGCAACCAGTAAGGCTACGCTTGCGGCCACCCGTACCCATTGACTTTTTCTTCCAGGCAAAGAAATCGTTTGCTGTGGTCTGATGGTCAAGACTGGTTCACTGTATTTCTTTTCAGACAAGGTTAATGCTGGAAGACCAAAAGTTTCGGTATTGACTTTTGGTTGGCTGGAAACAAATGTCCAGGCACCCGAGTGGGTCAATTGTAGATAACCCAAGCCTTCAAATTTCACGGGCAACCCTTGGTACAAGTCCGAAATGGCCTGGTCGCGAAAAGCTTGAAGGTATTGTTTGGCCTGAAGATAGGTGAGCCCCTCGTTTTCAGAAACGTACTGAATCAACATGCCGTCGTTCTTATTGATTTTGGGATTGAAAAGGATTTCTTTTCCCGGCGGTAAAATTCGGCGATGGGCTTCATCGAGGTTGGCGGGCAGATAGTTGGCAATAAAACCGCCAAAATCAGGAACGATTACACAGTCGGTTTCCTTGAGAAGTCCTATGATATGTTGTGATAGATCCATAAATTTTTTTGATTAGGTCAAAATTAGACAAATTCTTTTCATCGCCCAATATTTTTTTTCAACAGAGGTTAAATCTTGGCTTGTGTAATGTTTTTTTTGAATACAAAGTAAAGAGCCCATCTAAATTTATAATTTTGTGGCTCAATTAAAAATAAGACTGATGAAGCAAATATTGGTAACTGGTGGCACGGGGTATATTGGATCGCATACCGCCGTTGAACTAATTAACGAAGGCTATGAAGTAGTCATCATAGATAATTTATCTAACTCGTCGGCCGATGTTATTGACGGTATTGAGATGATTACCGGTGTCAGGCCAGTTTTTGAGCAATTTGACTTGACTGACGAACAGAAAGTGGATGTTTTCTTTAGTAAGTATACTCAAATCGAGGCGATTATTCACTTCGCTGCAAGTAAAGCGGTGGGAGAGTCGGTCGAAAAACCATTGCTTTATTACAGAAACAATTTGGGGTCGTTAATCAATATATTGAGCGCCATGAAGAAATATAGGATCAACAATCTTGTATTTTCCTCATCGTGTACAGTTTACGGTGAACCAGACCTCTTACCCGTTACTGAAGAATCGCCTGTGAAATCAGCTAGTTCTCCTTATGGAAACACCAAACAGATTGGGGAAGAAATTATACGCGATACCCTGACTGTTGAAGGCAATCTGAACTCGATTCTACTACGATATTTCAATCCAATCGGAGCCCATTCTTCCGCTTTGATTGGTGAATTGCCCCTTGGAGTTCCTGCTAACCTGGTTCCCTTCATAACTCAAACTGCTGCTGGTATACGTCAACAACTCAGTATTTTTGGGAATGATTACGATACCCCCGACGGCACTTGTATTCGCGATTACATTCACGTGGTTGACCTGGCCAAAGCTCATGTGGCCGCCATCGATCGCTTGCTTCAGCATAAAAATGAAACAAACTATGAAATTTTTAATATTGGTACCGGTAAAGGTTTGTCGGTAATGGAATTGGTGCTTGCCTTTGAAAAGGTGAACCAGCTTAAATTGAACTACAAGATCGTGGAACGACGCGCTGGCGATGTTGAAGCCGTGTATGCCGATACCTCGCGTGCCAACCGGGTGTTAGGTTGGAAAGCCTTAAGCCCTTTGGAAGAAACTTTGCGTTCGGCTTGGGCTTGGGAAAAGCATTTAAGGGGTATCTAATTTAATTTTATAGTATATGAAAAAAATTATAGGAATTGGTAACGCTCTTATGGATGTGGTAGTGAAATTGCCTGACCACAGCCTGCTCGAACAATTCAATCTGCCAAAAGGAAGTATGGTGCTCGTCGATGCTGCCGCTTCATCGTCTATAAACCAGTCGACCTCAGACCTCGATTGGATGGTTGCCCCGGGTGGTTCTGTTGCCAATGCCATCTCGGGCCTTGCCAATTTGGGTACTAAAACCGCTTTCATTGGTAAGGTTGGTTCCGACGATATGGGAAGGGCATACAGCAGTGAACTGGAAAAAAATGGAATTATCCCCAAATTATTCGGGTCATCAACCTCTACCGGACTGGCTATGGCCCTGGTTACTCCCGATGGGGAAAGGACCTTTGCTACTTATCTGGGAGCTGCCATTGAACTCGAAGCCGATAACCTTTCGGAGGAATTATTCATTGGTTATGATTTTGCCTATATTGAAGGATATTTGGTGCAAAACCACGATTTATTGTACAATGCCATGAACCTGTGCAAAAAAGCAGGACTAAAAATCGTGCTCGATTTGGCAAGTTATAATGTAGTTAAAGAAAACCTCGCCTTCCTGAAAGAAATGGTGAACACTTATGTCGATATCGTTTTTGCCAACGAGGATGAAGCAATGGCTTTTACCGGGAAAGAGCCTTACGAAGCAGTGGAAGAGCTAGCCCGGTTGACCCAGGTTGCCGTTGTAAAATTGGGTAAAGAAGGTTCATTGATCAGAAGCCATGCCGGAGCGACAGAAAAAATTGGGGTTCACGGTTCGTTTCAATGTGTTGATACTACCGGCGCTGGTGATTTATATTCTGCCGGCTTTCTCCATGCTTATGCCTTGGGGCACCCACTATCGGTTTGTGGCGAAGCGGGGGCATTGGTTGCCGGATATGTAGTTTCGGTGTTTGGAGCCAGGATGACGGCTGATATGTGGAATTCAATCAGGCTTGATCTAAATAAGATATTAGAAAAAACCCCGCGAGGAAATGCGGGGTAGGAATAAAACAATAAGAGGAACTATTCACAGGGGTGTAAAACTGATAATTACTTAAACACATAATTCATAACAGGTTTATGGAACAATTGTTTTACTCATGCCCAATTTTTTATTTTTAAATTTCGATATATGGCTCATAAATCTGGTTTCGTAAATATCATAGGCAATCCCAATGTTGGGAAATCGACTATAATGAATGCATTGGTCGGGGAAAAGATTTCAATCATCACTTCGAAAATGCAAACTACCCGGCATCGGATAAAAGGTATTGTCAGCGGAGATGATTTCCAGATTGTGTATTCCGATACGCCTGGAATTTTAAAACCCAATTACAAATTACAGGAAAACATGATGAGGTTTGTCGATACTGCCATCCTCGATGCCGACTTGATTATTTATGTGAGCGATGTAAAGGAAAATGCCGGGAAAAATTCAGAATACCTTGATAAAATAAAAAATTCAGAAATTCCAATTTTGTTGTTAATCAATAAAATAGATCTTTCGAATCAACAAGAAGTTCTGGGATTGATCGAGGTGTGGAAGGGAATTTTCCCTGAGGCAACCATTTTGCCGGTTTCAGCAACACAGGGTTTTAATATTGCCCCGATTTTCGACTTAATTCTTGAAAAACTCCCTGAAGGTCCGGCTTATTTTCCCAAGGATGAACTTACCGACCGGAATGAACGGTTTTTTGTGCAGGAAATTATTCGCGAAAAAATACTTCTGCGCTATCAACAAGAAATTCCTTATTCGGTAGAAATTGAGATAGAAAGCTTTAAAGATGAAGATAAACTACTTAAATTACAAGCCGTGATCCATGTCAACCGTGAATCCCAGAAAGGAATCCTGATCGGGAAACGTGGGCTTGCCTTGAAACAGGTGGGAAGTGAAGCACGAATGGATTTGGAGGAATTTTTTGAAAAAAAAGTGTACCTTGAACTTTTTGTGAAAGTGAGTAAAGGGTGGCGTGAGCAGGAAAACAAGCTCCGTGGTTTTGGATACGAAATGCAATAACTTTAAAATCATAACAATGAGCAATATTGTCGCAATTGTAGGAAGACCCAACGTGGGCAAATCGACGCTGTTTAACCGGATGACCGAGTCGCGGCAAGCTATTGTCGATGATGTTTCAGGGGTGACCCGCGACCGGAATTACGGTAAAGGGGAGTGGAATGGGGTTGAATTTTCGATCATCGATACTGGAGGTTATGTGTCAAGCCCTTCTGATATTTTTGAGGAAGAAATCAAAAAACAGGCAAGATTGGCCATCGATGAAGCCGATGTGATTCTTTTTATGGTCGATGTTCAATCGGGCATCACCGATCTCGACCAGGCCGTAGCCGAATTATTAAGAAAGGAAACCAAACCGATTTTCCTGGTAGTGAATAAAGTCGACAATAACATGAGAATTGCTGATACCTACGAATTTTACAATCTGGGATTAGGCGAATTTTATATTGTCTCATCGGTTAATGGAAGTGGCACCGGCGATTTACTCGATAAAGTAGTTGAAGCTCTTCCCAATAAAACCAGCACCGAAGAATCATCAGAAATACCGGTGTTCTCGATTGTGGGAAGGCCAAACGTGGGCAAATCTTCTATTATTAATGCCATAACCGAGGAAGACCGTCATATCGTTACCGACATAGCCGGCACTACTCGTGATGCAGTTTATACTCGTTTCAATAAATTCGGATACGATTTTATTCTAACCGATACCGCGGGACTCAGGAAAAAAGGCAAAGTTACCGACGACCTTGAATTCTACTCGGTTATGAGATCAATCCGTGCCATCGAAAGTTCCGACGTGTGCCTTTTGGTGATCGATGCAGAACGAGGTTTTGAAGCCCAGGATCAAAACATCTTCAATCTTATTTTAAGAAACCGAAAAGGAATTGTTGTTCTGGTGAACAAATGGGACCTTATCGAAAAAAACAACAAGACTACCAACGAGTTTCTTGCTGCTATCTTGGAGAAAACAGCTCCTTTTACCAATGTCCCGGTAATATTTACCTCAGCACTTACCCGGCAACGAATTCTTAAATCGTTTGAAACAGCCATGTCGGTTTATCAAAACCGGAAGCAAAAAATCAAAACTTCCGAGTTGAACAACATCCTGCTCGATGCCATTGAAGCTTTTCCTCCACCCTCAAATAAAGGAAAATTGGTGAAAATAAAATATGTAACCCAACTTCCTACTCCAACTCCCATTTTTGCCTTTTATGCTAATTTGCCCCAATACATAAAAGATCCTTATAAGCGTTTTCTCGAAAATAAAATCAGGGAACATTTTAATTTCGAAGGTGTTCCGATTTCAATAGTATGCCGTAATAAATAAAAGCGTTTCAAAGTAGGGTTTTTTTATTTCAGAATTGTATCTCCGTTATAAAAATGGTTGGGGAAACCCACTATAAATGGATATACAATTTTGAAAAATAGCATTGATGGAACGATCATACTTCAAATTACGAACGATCTACTCTGTTTCTACAGTAAAAAGCAAGCTTGGTTTGGTTTGCATCGGGCATAAACAAATTTTAATTGATTTAATATTTAGCTAAAATGAAGATACTGTCTTATATTTTGATTCTCCTGTTTACCTGCACCTTTTTCAAAAGTTTTGCTTCCTATTCCAAGGGAAACGATTCGGGAAAGGGGGAAAAATATCCTTTAATCGAATTTAAAGAAAATGGGGTGGTAAGCTTGCAGGTTGGTGATAGCTATACGGCAAAAGCAGTTTATTACGAATCCAAGGAGAAAGCTAAGGACGTACAATTTAAATGGACGATTGTTCCCGGATTGTTGGGTGCTCTTTCGGCCAAGGGCGAATTCGTTGCCCAAAACCCGGGCTTTGGTGAGATCATCGCCGAGTACGAACAGGTATATGCAAAACTGAAGATCAGGGTCACTTCGGTAAAAGAAGATAAGAAAAGCAAATACCCTTATTTAATGATTGTATCAAAACGTGCCGACTTGCGCGTGGGCGATTTTGTTGAGCTAATGGCCTTCATAGTGAAAGAACCGGGGCAAAGAGAAGCAGTTACAGTCAACTGGAAAATAAAGCCCGATTCTCTGGCATTTTTTAAGGGCGATACCTTATTCGCAAGCGCTCCTGGAAAAGGAATTGTTTTTGCTGAATACAACGAGTTGAAAGATTCGATCGTGTTGAAGGTTAAGGAAATGTTGACAAAAGAAGAGCCCAAGGACATTTTAAGGAACTATCAGGTTAGCCCCCAGGATACAACTGTTACTACAGGGACAAAAGTTTCGTATCAACTTGTTGATGGCGATGGAAATTCCTTCAAGGGAACTGTGAAATGGCAAGTGCTGGGGAAAAAGGTGGGTGAAATTTCAAACGATGGTATTTTTACAGCACAACAGCCTGGAGTTGGAGTGGTGAAAGCGACAATCGAGAATATAAGATCCCTCACCACACGGATCATCGTCTCGAAAGATACCTTAACTTCTGTTGACCAGAATGTAGCCTCGTTTTTTAGGGTGTTGCCTAATGGCATTGTTTTGCCAGAAAAAAAGATCAAAGAAGGCGGATCTTATATTTTTGGAGGGTTTCCCTATCCTCTTAATGTGTTGAATGGAGGCTTGTTGCATCTTCCTTATGGTTCTTTGAAAGAAAATGTTTCGGTATACATGATGCTTCCCGAGAAAGTTAAAGGGGTGGAGGGTAATGAAGAACTAACCTTCCCTGATTCTATCTTCACCGGGGTCAAATTTATCGTGATGGTCAATAATCAACCCGTTGAACCCTATTATTTTGAAAAACCCTTGCACCTGTCGTTGGTTTACAAGCACGAACTCCTCGATTCATTGGGAATTCCTCCCGGACAGATTGGGATGTTCTTTGATGAAAGTGGAGATTATACCGCTTCGGGTATCAGCAATGTACTGATCGATTCTGCTTCAAACCGTATTTTAGCCCAGGTTGAACATTTCAGTACCTTGGTAATTAAATACGACAAGAGCTTGGTTGCCAATAAGTCGGAGGTGGAACACAAGCAGCTATCGGTGAATTATCCCAATCCATTCACGCATTCAACCCAAATCAAATATTCTGTTGCCGGCTCTAAACCGGTAATCTTTACCATTCTGAACCAAACAGGCCAGATGATGAAAAAAATGGCAGTAAGGTCTGTTGCTGAAGGAGTTAATACCTTAACATGGGAAGGTGACGATACCATGGGGAACCCTGTTAATCCAGGTATTTACTTTGGGGTTCTGCAATCGGGCGATCAAGTTATCAACCGGTACAAGATGGTTAAGAGATAAATTAGGCTTTTTTATAGGCTTTAGGTTAGCAATGAAAGGCTGCCCCGACTCCGGGGTGGCTTTTCTCTTTTATGTGAAATGATAATGAACCCGGTTATTCTCTGTTCATAAGAATATTGGCAAGGTTCTTTAAATCGAGAAGCCGGATAAAGAATGCGATAAGGGTTGAAAAAAACAGCATGATGAGTAAGCCTGTAAGTGGAGGAAACAGTTTCTGACAAACAAAACCGGTTAGCACAAGGGTAAATGCAAAAAGGATGACTTGCCCGGTTAAAACACGATTCACTTTTAATTTGAAAATGTAAAAGGCAATGATTACCTGGGCCAAAGCTGTAACCGACTGGGTGAAAAGCCCCACATAGGCAGCACCTAAAGCCTGGTATTTTGGAATAACGAATAAATTAAGTAAAAGGTTGATTACCATTCCAAAACCAGCCATAATGTTGAGTTGCTTGATGCTTCCATTAGCTGTTAGCAGCGTGCCGATAATGTACGTGGTACTGATGGGAATGAAGCAACACATCAGCACTGAGAAAATTGGGGCCGAGGCAAGTACATCATCATCATACATCCATTCCATTATTTCAACCTGATAGAAGTAAGAGGTAACAGCCAGGGTAAGTGAAATGAAAATGATCAATGAAAACGAAAACTTTACCATATCTCCGACTTGCTGTTTCATTTTAATCATTCTTGAAAAAATGGGCAGCAACATTCCTGCAAACAAAACCCCGAACATGGATGCGGCATCGAGTAATCGAAATCCATGCGCGTAAATGGCAACCTGATGAAGCCCCTCACCAGGCAACAAACGTTCGATCAAAACCTGGTCGAAGCGATTGTAAAACGACATCAGTAGAATTAAAATCGCGTATGGATAGGTTTTCTTTAAAAATACCAAATTAAAGTTGAGATTGAAATTTAGCTTGATCCGCCCCGACTTTTTAAGAACAATGACCAGGATAATCACTGTTGCCAAAACATAAGAGATGGTTTGGATGTAAACAAACCATTCGATCCTAAAAGGCCCTTTGTAAAGGTTTGTATAAAGTAGAATGCCGCAAAAGGCAATCATGAAAATCCGGTCGAGTACCGATACAAGACTATCGGTAGTGAACAAATGCAAAGCACTCAGGTTGGACCTCAGGTATAAAATGAGTTGCAAAAGAAACTGATTGATAATCAAGAAAAATAATAGATGAAATTGAATTTTGTTGTATCCTACCAGACCTGCCCAACTTAATAAAACCGCTGTGTAAACTACGAAAAGAAGCATCTTCAAACCTAAAATGTTGCTGAGGTGTTTGGGAAGCAGTTGGTTGTATCGGGCAATATTTCGGTTGTTGTAATTGGTAATGCCCATGTCGAGCAAAACGTTAAAAGTTATCGATAAGGCAAACAAGGAAAGGTACAAGCCATAATCATCGCCGGTAACAATTTGTACTTTTCTGTCGATCCCAAACAACCAAAAAGGTTTAACCAAACCGTTAACTGTAAGTAATAGAATCAGGTTTGTAAAAAACTTTCGCTTCAATTCCTTCTATTTTTTGATGTGCAAAGTAACAATCTTTATCTTTCTTTTCAAAAGTTATTTTTCTTACTTTAACCTTTTATTTTCTCACAAAATTAAAATCAGGTGAAGATCGCCGTAAATACACAATTGCTACTGAAAGACAGGCTTGAAGGAATCGGTTCTTTTGCTCATGAAGTATTGAAACGAATAGTTCAAGCAAACCCTCAACATGAATTTTTATTCCTTTTCGATCGGCCCTGGGCTGAAGAATTTATTTACGGGTCTAATGTAACACCGGTAAAAACATGGATCCCCTCGCGGCATCCAATACTTTGGTATTGGCATTATCAAGTCGATATTCCCATTTTGATCCGCCGGTTTAAACCCGATGTGTTTTTTTCGCCCGATGGTTGGATGCCTTTAAACCTTTCCGTTCCTGTTGTGGATACCATTCATGACCTTAATTTTGTGCATCGTCCAGGCGATTTTCCCGTGATGTACCGGAAGTATTTCAATTACTTTTTTCCCAGGTTTGCCGCGAAATCGAGTCGGATTGTTACCGTGTCGGAATATAGTAAACAAGATCTCATAGAGCAATGGTGCATCCCGGGAGAAAAGATCGATGTTGCCTACAACGGATGCAACATACAGTATTGTCCCATTACCATCGACTTAAAAAAAGAAATTCAAAATAAGTTTACCCAGGGAGTTCCTTATTTTATTTATATTGGTTCACAAAATCCGCGTAAGAACCTGCAAGGCATGTTAAAAGCCTTCGATCAATTTAAGAACAATACGGGAAGCCCATACAAATTGGTGTTGGTAGGTGAACCTATGTGGAACCGTTATGGCGCAAAATATTCGCCCGATGAACTAATGCACAAAGAAGACATTGTTTTTACCGGCAGGGTTTCCGACGAAGTGCTTCATCTTTTATTGGCTTCAGCCCAGGCGCTGGTACTGGTCTCATTCTCTGAAGGTTTTGGTATTCCAGTGGTTGAGGCCATGTATTGTGATGTGCCGGTAATTTGCAGCTCGGTTACTTCATTGCCTGAAGTTGCTGGTGAAGCAGCACTACTTGTCGACCCGCTGAATATTCATGATATTGCCAATTCAATGGCCGAGGCGGCTTATAACCATGAATTACGCCATACCCTCGTTACAAAGGGCAGGGAGCAACGAACTAAATTTACCTGGGATAAAACCGCTGAAGTGGTTTGGAACTCTATTCTAAAAACATTTCAACAAACATGAGCCTCATTTCGTGTTATCAGGAAGGCGTTCATGAAGCCGGTTGCGATGAAGCCGGCCGTGGCTGTTTGGCAGGACCAGTAGTTGCTGCTGCAGTAATTTTACCTAACGATTATAAGAACGAATGGCTGAACGACTCGAAACAGCTTACCGAAAAGAGGAGGGAACAATTAAGACCCGTAATAGAAAACGAAGCTGTTTGTTGGGCAATTGGAATTGTTGACAACCAGGAAATTGACAAAATCAACATTTTGAACGCCTCTTTTTTAGCCATGCATCGGGCAATCGACCAGCTTGAGGTGAGGCCAGAACATTTGATCATTGATGGAAACCGGTTTAAAAACTATCCGAATATAAAACATCTGTGCATCGTGAAGGGCGATGCAAAATACCTGTCGATTGCTGCAGCTTCGGTTTTGGCAAAAACCTGCCGCGACGAGTTGATGGGGCAGCTTCACCAGCTTTATCCTGTCTACAACTGGGCCAAAAACAAAGGATATCCTACGAAGGATCATCGGGAAGCGATTGTCCGAAACGGACATTGCGACTTACACCGGCTTTCTTTTAAATTATTGGATCTGCAGCTGTCATTGCCCCTGTAAACCATTTTAACTCTTTCCCCTAATCGTTAAAAAGGATTGAGCAAAATTGTACCCAATTTTCTCGGCCTGGATAAAATCGAAAAGGGCTTTTTTGGAATGTAGCGCCCTTTGAAGTAAGGTGTTGGCCATACCATACACTGACGAAAATTTCGACAATTGGATGCAATAATAGCCGTCGAGAAAATTTTGAATCCCGCCTGAAATAATGATTTCAGGGCGTTTTTTGCCCTGAGGAAAATTTTTAATTGTCTGGTTTAACCATTCGATCATCTCCTCGGCAGTATGTCCGATTGTTGTAAGTGGCCAAAGGTTAAGGTAAGGTCCTTCTGTATTGCGCAACAGTTCAATGGCTGCGAAATTGGTTCCTCCAAAAGCCCCCAATTCAATCCCGTCGATGGGTAAGTTTAGCAGTTTTTCGAGACTGGTTTTTCCCATGCCCTGACCTACTTCTTTTATAACTATCTTGTATCGGCCATTTACTTGTTCGCAAAACTGCCCGATGGTTTCGAATGCCGAACAATTTTGGTGATCTCCTTCTGGTTGAAGTAATTCCTGAATCGGATTCACATGAATGATCAAACCATCGGTGTTTAATTGCCCCATAATTTTATCATCAATTACCTGTAATGCTTTTTCTGATGCAAGCTTCTCGATTTGGGCAATTCCCAAATTGGCAAAAAAAGGTACAGAATCGCCTAAAATAGGCCGTAAATTAAAATCGGAAAGGTTCTTGTTGGTATCAAGCAAAGGACGACAGGACCCCAAACCCATTCCAAGTCCAAATTCGGCACAGGCCTCGGCAAGTAAGTGGTTTATTTTTCCTGCTTTTTCTGCTCCTCCCGTCATGCTCGATACCCAGAGCCTCTGTTTCATGGTCTTACCCAAAAAAACAAAGTTGCTATCGATCGTGTTGTGCGTGCCAAGCAAGGGTTCATAGTAAAAACGGTTATCTCCCTTAAGCGTTTGGGGGAGTGAATGGTTGGCTAAAACAATATGGTCGGTTTTTCTTTGACTCATAAATAAAAGCATTTGTTAGCAAATATAAATGAAACCGTGATGAATTAAATCAACCGGATTATTTTCTTTTATTTAAACAGGTTTTGTAAATAATTGGGTTAATAGAAAATTTCTCTAAAATTCCATATAACGAACAGAGCGGGCTTCTTTGATTTGATCGAGTAAGCCCGCCAGTCGCAGTATATTTTGATGATCCTTCGCCAGGTCGTTGGTTACTAGCAGCATCGTATCTTATATGCTATGAAAATTTATCAAGCTGAATAAATTCCCCGTTCTATGTCAGAGGGTGCCAATAGCTACAAGAGCCTGGGTTTTGCAATGGGTTTGGGTGCTTTTACTACGAGTATACGGGCAGGGGCCTCCGATTGGTTAGCCAGACAATGCACAATGTCTTTCGGGCTTTCAACCAGGTTGTCGGCTTCTACTTTTATTGTTTTCTCACCAACAAGGACATCCACTTCACCCTCGAGAATGTAAAAGAAAACATCAACCGGTGTGATGTGGGGTTTTAGTGCCTGGCCAGGTTGCAAGGTAATGTGCATTACCTGGGCATTGTCGTGGTCGTAAAGCTTGCGCACATCCACCTGGTGTGGATTTTCGTGTGCTGTAACTGTTTTTGCTGAATTGATAATCATTACTGTATATTTATTTATATAAAGATTTACGGATACAAAAGTATGAAATATTTTATAAATGACAAAAAGATCATTTAGTATTTTTAAAAAATATTTATCTTTGCAC
This sequence comes from uncultured Prolixibacteraceae bacterium, assembly GCA_964606515.1. Taxonomy (GTDB): domain Bacteria; phylum Bacteroidota; class Bacteroidia; order Bacteroidales; family Prolixibacteraceae; genus CAZSIK01. The sequence goes on along the minus strand of CAZSIK010000004.1, from coordinate 7,322 downwards.
AAAAAAACAGAACGACTCTGTTTTCCGAACATGAAAATGCAGGATATAGTTCACTGTAAAATAGAAGTAAATTGATTTACATAGTTGAGTATGTTCAATAAAGAGACCGAATACGCATTACGAAGTTTAGTGTACATCCAACATCAGAATTACAGGCAACAACGGCCGGGGATCGAAGAGATAGCCAAAGAGATTGAAGCGCCCCAGGCTTATACGGCAAAGATTCTTCACCGGCTTGCAAAACTGGGTTTTGTAAACTCGATAAAGGGCAAGGGGGGCGGTTTTCTTTTTGATGATTCGAAACCGGAACTGGCACTAAAAGATCTGATCCTGGCTATTGAAGGGGGAAAAATATTTGAAGGTTGCGGTTTTGGCCTGAAACATTGCGATGGCAACAACCCCTGCCCTTTGCACGACCGGTATGGTCCAATACGCGAGGCAATCAACAAACTGGTGGCTGAAGAGACGATCCAAAGCTTAGCCCGAAAAAACAATACCGCTTTTAAAATAGTTAATTTATAAGGTACCTTAATGATGATAAAAAATTATAGACTACCTGCTTATGTTTTTCTTTTTTCATTTTTTCTGTTGGCTATGGTGCAGTGGAAAATGACAGACAGGCCTATACTGGTGGCAGAACGTTTTTGGCCGGGAGCTGGTTGGGTTCAACTTACTATTATTGCCTTGTACGGCGCTTTTGTGGCCTTCAAAATGCAGGATCCCAAATTGGCACCGCAATGGCGCCGAAATACCTGGGCGCTTTTTTCGCTGGTGTTTTTTGGTCAACTGGCGTTGGGATTGTTAGGCGCCGAAAAATTTTTAATGACCGGCAAGCTGCATCTTCCTATTCCGATGATGATTATTGGAGGTCCCGTGCACCGTTTGCAACTGTCGTTTATGACGTTCCTTTTTATAAGTACCATTGTGCTAACCGGACCTGCCTGGTGCAGCCATTTATGTTATTTTGGTGCATTAGACAATTGGGCGGCCAATGGAAAAACAAAAGTAAGCAGGTTAAGAAACCAACGAGCCATAAAATCTACTATCCTGATACTGGTTATTGTTGTTGCGTTGTTGTTGCGTTGGCTCAATGTTCCTGTTCTGTACACTACATTAATTGCCGTCGCTTTTGGTGTTGTGGGCATCGGCGTAATGATTTTTTACTCACGAAAACGTAAGAAAATGGTCCACTGCACTTTGTATTGCCCAATTGGTACTGTGGTGAATATTGCCAAGCCCATCAATCCGTTTCGTATGTACATTGATAACCAATGCGATTTGTGCATGAAGTGTGCCAGCTATTGCAAATACGACGCATTAAATGTTCAGCACATTAAAAACAAGAAGCCGGGATTTAACTGTACCCTGTGCGGCGATTGTGTTCCATCCTGTCCGCATGGTTCAATAAACTATAAGTTTCTGAAATTAAGTCCACAAGCTGCACGAAATTTATACCTTTTTTTAACCATTTCGCTTCACGTGGTCTTTTTAGCACTGGCAAAAATTTAAATTCAATATAAAATGAGTGAGTTAATTAATAATTCAAAAAGAAGAAAAGAGCTGTTGAAACACATGATTTTACAGCTCCATGCAGGCGAGGCACCCGACCAAGTCCGCCAACGATTGATCGAAATCCTGAAATCGATTCCCTACGACGAAGTAGTCGAAGTGGAACAAGAGCTGATTTCTGAAGGGCTTCCTGTAGAAGAAGTTCTTAAATTATGCGATATCCATTCCATGGTACTTGATGGACACATTGACCAAAGCGGAGCCAAACCCATTCCGGAAGGGCATCCTGTCGATACTTTTAAAAAGGAGAATGAGGCACTAGCTGAGGTGGTTTTCGAACTGAATGAGCTTTTCGAAGAGGCCCGACTGTTGAAAGAGGAAGAACTAAGCAAGTGGCTTATTGCCGTACATGGAAAATTCAATAGCCTTATGGATGTGGATAAACATTATCAGAGAAAGGAATATCTGGTATTTCCCTTCCTTGAAAAAGCCGGAATTACCGGACCTCCCAAGGTGATGTGGGGCAAACACGACGAAATACGCACCCTTATTAAAGCCTCAATTGATGCTGTGCACACCCACGAAGGCATTGCCTTGGACGAACTGAAAACTTTAATCGACCTGGTGTTGCGCCCGGCGGTAAACGGTGTCGACGATATGATTGGTAAAGAGGAAGAAATTCTGCTACCCATGTGTATGGACACACTAACCGGCCAGGATTGGTGGGCGGTACATGAACAGACGATGGAGTTCGGATTCTGTTTGTACGACCCTGAAGTGGAATGGAAACCCGATAATATTGAAGTTAGCGAAGTTACGTTCAATACCAAAAACAGCATCGGCCTCTCGACCGGCCATTTCGAAATGAACGAACTGGAAGCTTTGTTCAAAACCTTGCCCATCGACATTACCTTTGTGGATAAAAACGATAAAGTGAAGTTTTTCAGCCTCGGGCCTGACAGGATTTTCACAAGGAACAGGGCCATTCTTGGCCGTGATGTACGCATGTGCCACCCGCCATCAAGCGTTCATGTGGTCGACCAAATATTGGATGATTTCCGCAGTGGAAAAGAAAACAGTGCTGCTTTTTGGATCAACATGCGAGGAAGGTTCATCTATATTGAATACTTCGCACTCAGGGGCAAGGAAGGTGATTACTTAGGTACGATCGAATTTACCCAGGACCTTACCCATGTACGTGCCCTGGAAGGGGAACAAAGGTTGCTGTCGTATTCGAAAAAGTAAATGGGCATGATTGAAATTACACCCAAAACAAAGGTTGGCGAATTACTTGAGCATTACCCACAGCTTGAATCGGTTTTACTTGAGCTGTCGTCAGCTTTTGCTTCGTTAAAAAACCCGATATTGCGGCGCACCGTGGCCAAGGTGGCTTCGCTGCAACAGGCTGCATCACTTGGAAATATGAAGATTGAAGATTTGGTGAACCGGCTCAGGAGTGAAGCTGGCCAGGAAGCACTTTTCGGAACATTTGCCAATCAGGAATACCTGGTTGAAAAATTCCCGGATTGGTATCACCGCGATCAAATAGTGGTTAGTTGGGATGCCTGCGAAACCATTGAGTCGGGAGGAAGTCCGATGAATCAGGTCGTTGAACAATTAAAAACGATGAAACAAGGAGACATTTATGAGCTGATCACTCCTTTTGTCCCAGCTCCTTTGTTGGAGATGTTGAAAAGTAAAGGTTTCCTTACGATTTCTTTACAAAAAGAATTGAAGGTAGTAACCCTGATTACTGCAAATCACTGATTTATAAGATAAAAGGAAGGCTTATTCATCAAGCCAATTTTCAAGAATCATATAAATTTTAGCTTTTTGCTCGTAGGTAAGGTTTTCGATCCTGATTTTATGGTCGCCTTTAGCAATCACAAATTTCCTGGCCCGCGAAGCGGGGCTGAGTTTTAATGATGAAGCAGTCCATGGATCGTATTCCCCATAGATCATCATCACGTGTGAACCATCTTTATTGATGGCTTTCTCGATCATCGTGGTGGATGAATTGTTGAACTTGAAATTTTCATTTTCTTCGAGAAATATTTTTTTCAGATAACCTTTGGGGCTTCCGATGAGCAAATAGTCTTTGAGTATTTTGGGGTTGTAACTGTAATAACCAAGTTCTTTTGCGGCTTGAATGAAAAAAGGCCGGGTTGATTTCATGTGTTCCATTTCGAAATATTCGGGAGAGATTACCGAGACCAAGTGTTTGAGAAAATCTTCAGGATTATTGTCCCATTGAGGAATCCGGTGTGGAAATTCGCCCCATTGCCAAAAGGAGAAGGGATACTCCAATACGCAATAATCGAGTACATGCTCGTTTGGAATTCTGAACTTCAAGTTTTTTACTTTTATCAAGCTATCGAGTAAAGGTTGAATTGATTTTCGGTTTTGAAGAACAGCCAATTGGAAGCTTTGTATTTTATCGCGGGTTGATTTTGAACCTACTTTATCAAGGAACTTAGTGAAGCGCCCGTCCTCTACTTCATGGCAAAAAGGGGCGGCAACGTATGGAATCCAAATGTTGACATCGTTTGGGTAAAATGTTTTGTAAGCTAAAGTATAATGGCCTCCCTTGCTGATCCCTGTGGCAATCCATTTATTCTTGGCGTAAATATTTTTAAAGATCGATAAAATCCGGTGAAGGTCATCGCAGGCATTTTCTACAGTAAGATAGTCCCAATTCAAATTTTCAGGAGCCGATTTGCCAAAGTAACGGTGTTCAACAACCAGTTGGTTTGCTTCGACAATCCTGCTAAGCTCGTTAATGTACTTGGGCGATAATGCGTTTTCGGCAGAATACCCTTCTGTAACCAGTATTATCGGGCTGAAGGGGTTGTAGTGGGAAAGAATTACCCTTTGTGTAAATCTTCCTGCTGCCGGATTTTTGTGGTCAAGATATTGGCTGATGTCGATTTCGTAAGCTTCTTTGAAAAACGCATGGTTCTCGATTTTTCTCACCGAGCTCACATCAGTAAGTTGCATTAATCTGCGGGACAGATCGTCGGTTGGTTGAGCAGAAGCAAAAAAACTGCTCAAAAACAGAACTCCTACCCAAATTGCGCTGATAACCGTTTTTGTTTTCTTCATTTCCCCTAAAATTTAACCACCACCAAGTTAAAAAAAATATCACTGTTTTCGGGATAATTGCAAAGGATATTTTATTGTCAGTTGAATTGAAACGTAAGCAATTTAATCAGAGCGAATTTTTATCGAACCTGAAAGGCAATAAATTTCTGATCCCATCAATTATCAGGATGCATTCTGCCCCGTCGAGTAAAACCCGGATGGGATTCCCGAAACGATTTTCGCACTCATTCATCGATTGAAGGCAAGCACCGCAAGGTTTCACCGGTTGACTAACCCAAATATTGGACGCACTGGCCGAAACTGCAATGGCCTCAACGGGCTGATCAGGATATCGGGCATTGGCATAAAAAAGAGCCACTCTTTCGGCACAAAGCCCTGAAGGATAAGCTGCATTTTCCTGATTGTTCGCGAAAAGTACTTGCCCATTGACCAACCGAACCGCAGCTCCTACCCTGAATTTGGAATAGGGTGCCCAGGCATCCTGAGAAGCCTCGCGGGCTTTGGCCACCAAGAATGCATCGTCGCTTTCAAGTTCTTCAATTGAACTTGCTTCCCGATAGCTGATTACAAACGATTTTTCGAGCATGATCTCATTGTTTAGCTTCAAAAATACTATTTTTCCGTTTAATTTCACCTCTTCATTTTTAGTTAAGTACATGGCTTATCCTTATTTTCGGTAAATGATGTCAATTTTTTTATTTTTGTCACGTTCTATGTATTTATGGACCGATAAAAATCAGAAGAAAACCCATGAAGCAAACCCTGTTCATTTCGATTATCATCCTGATGTTGATTACCCTCTTTGCCAATTCCCAAACTAAAATATCGCGAAGGGAATACATTGACCTGTATAAGGGGATGGCAATTAAAGAGATGCATCAATTTGGAATTCCTGCAAGCATTACTCTGGCTCAGGGGTGCATTGAGTCGGAAAATGGGAACAGCCTGCTTGCCCGGAAATCGAACAATCATTTCGGGATCAAGTGCAAAAGCGGTTGGGCGGGTGACAGGTTTTTTCACGATGATGACGAGGCTGGAGAATGTTTCCGAAAATATCAATTTGTTGAAGAATCGTACATCGATCATTCCCTTTTTCTGACCCAAAATAGCCGATATGCATTTCTTTTCAAACTCGATAAAACCGATTACAAAGGTTGGGCGCAAGGATTGAGCAAAGCAGGATATGCTACCGATCCGAAATATCCTCAGAAATTAATCAAGTTGATTGAAGATGAAGAACTTCACCTGCTCGATAAAGTTAAGCCTGGTGAATTACCACAAAGAGAAATTGTTGTGGCTGATAAACCTGCTTTTTCGACTGAGGCTGCAAAAGAAAAAATCCAAAATGTCTTTGGGAGTTTCACCATCAACCCCTATTCAACCCGCGATATTCTGGAAGTAAACGAGCTTATGGCCATCAGGACCATCGGTGGAGACACCTACGAAAGTATTGCCCGCGAAATGGACATGAAAGAATGGGAAATCAGGCATTACAACGATCTTTCCTCAAAATCGGCTGAACCTAAAGCCGGTACCCTGCTGTACCTGCAAAAGAAGCGCTATGTTGCCCTTAAGGGTAAAGATTTTCACAGGGTACAGGCCGGGGAAACTCTGTATTCCATTGCCCAGAAATACGGAATCAGGTTGAGTAGCCTGTGCCGTAAAAACCGGATGAAAAAAGGAAGTGACATAAGTCCCGGTACCCAGTTGTACCTGAGGAAAAAAAAGCCCCGTTCCTGAACATTTTTATCGTGACTTGCCCGAATTAGCGTAAACTTTTTTTTGTGAAGCTTGTTTTCTTTTTAATTGATTGTTTTTCAATAAAAAGTAAATATATGTCACGAAAATACCCATACAGTTTACTCGTTTCCCTTGGCATTTCTTTTCAGTTGCTGGTAATGGGCAACCCACCTGCACGGCCCAATGTTTTGGTTGTTGACGGGCAAACCGGGGCCACATACGCCATGACCCCCTGTGACGAAACCGGAAGTTTTTCTTTTCAAGGCATACGACCCGGCAAGTATGTGCTTAAAGCCGAGATCGGTTATTCCCTGGCCGACAGCAGCAAACCAAAAGGGTACCTCCCCGACACGAACCTGATTAAAAGTGGCATCGACCTACCCAAAGGCAAATCGCTTTTCAGCTTCGACCAACACTGTTTTTTTGTAGACTTTGACCTGGGCAACAATCCAAAAATTACACTTGTACCCGATTATAAACTGGTGCAAGACAACAAAGGTTATATCATTACTTTCTCTACTGCAAACATAAAAGAAATTTCAACCTTAAAAGGACGCTTGAAAAAAACCGGCGCTACTCAATACAAACGGCTAGCGGAAAGTAAGACTGTGGTGCCGTATAAGGATTAATTACTTACGGTGAGTGCTTCGCAGTTCATAATTTGGGCTTCTTTTTGTAATATATACTTCTTATTCGCCGCAAATGAAACTTTCTCCGCAAAATTTGCTTAGATTATGGCAGTTAATCTCCGCACAGTCCTTTTTTTGTTTAGCGCTTGTCTGTTCACCCTTATTCCGTAATTGAGCTCAATTTCATTTTAAGGCCTGGAATTTTCCCATATTATTGGACACACCCAACTAATTTGTAATTTTAGCAATTATTAACATTTTATAAGTGTCTGTACATCAGTTTTTTTTTTTTTTTTTTTTTTGAGTTGCTGGTTTTTATATTGTTGCGATAATACTTTGAAA
>CAZSIK010000003.1:31861-37859 GCA_964606515.1 uncultured Prolixibacteraceae bacterium | reverse complement strand
GGATTCACATCAGTACGGTTTTTATATCCATTGAAAAACTGAGTTTTAAAAACCATCTCAGTACTGTAATACCACTTTTTGAAAGCCGAAACCCCAAGCTTTGACGAAAGGTCAAGATTATCGGAGTTCTTATGGCTAATCCGTTCATTTTCATTACCCGAATTGGGATCGGGCAGATAGAAAATCATTCCCAATTTGGCATCCAGGCTATTTTCCCATTTCAATTTTTCTTTCATGTAATGGGCATAATAATTAAAGGTAGAAAGAATGGAAGCCGATGTACTACCCCCTTTTGCCCAGTAGTCGTTGATGAAGGTTTCGGAAAACCCAGTATATATTTTTCCTCCATACGACCAGGGTAAAACTATGGGTTTGGGAAGCTTTACCTTGGAAAGTTTATGTTTGATCTGAGTCTGGGGAATTAATCGTGAAACATCGGCAGTTTGCTTATGAGTGAGCCTTGAAAGGTTAACCGATTCATCGACCATCATTTTTAGCGAGTTGCGGTTCAAGCCTTCGACCCTGATTCCAATCGAATCGTTTTGTAGGTTTTTTAACCAAAGCCAAGTATCCCAGGTTTCGTTATTTCTCATGGAAAGCTTTTTTGCTTCGTTTTTTGAATTAATGATGGTCAGCTCGTTAGGTACTGAATTGGCATATTCGAACACCACCTGAAGGGCCTCGAGGAAAAGGGCGTTAACCTCCTTCGTTTTGGTTTGATTATACGACTGTAGAAAACGCTGATTCGACCGATTTACAGCCGTTCGATAAATTTGTACCAAAGAGTCGGCATGATGCTGATAATGTTTTTCACGGTAAACATGGGCGATCGAATCGCGATGGTGGTCAATAATTTTTTGATTGTAGGCAATCCGGGCTGAATCGAGAAAGTGGATTCTGGCCGAATCGTTTCGTTCCCTGAGTTCCCTATTCCGATAATGGCGGGTATCTGAAAATAGTTCAGCCATGTTTTCAGGGATTTCGACCAACGACTCATCAATCATTCGGTTGAGGTCGCTCCTTTCGACAATGGGCAGTTTTCCGTACATCCCTGCAAATTCTGTTTCAGGAACCAAAATTGATTCGGGAGGAATGTGTTTTCGAACATCATTTTTAATGTTTTCAATATTTTTTTTCATGAGCTCGTCGGAGATATAGCCTTTCAGATCGTCTTTGCCCTTGATTGCCTCAGTTTCGCGGGTAAAAAAGACTTCATTCCGTGTCAGATCAAGGGCTATGTTAATGATGAGTGAATCGAGCGAGGGATGCTCGAGATAAGAAAGTAAAGCAACAACCCTTTTATACGCAAGTGAATCAGTAGGTTTCCACTCAGGATTATTTAAATAACCTTTTACAATGGCCAGGTTCTTTTCAAGTTCATTGTTCCTTACCGTTTCATAAGAAGCAACAGAATATAACGTACTGCAAATCAAAATTATTAACAAAACAAATCTAACCCTTCTCATATCTGCAACCAATATTTGCTTCATAAAATTCATTCTCAATCAATAGTAACCGTGAAACCAACTAAATTATTGCCAGGCAGAATAGGGATTCTTCGACAAGTTATAATTGTAATACCGGATATCCTCACTAACTTCCTGCCCAAGCCAAGATGGATAAACAAATGATTCCTCTTCACGATCCAGTTCAATTTCAGCAACAACCAACCCCTCATTTTCTTTTTCGAAAAAGTCGATCTCCCATGTTTTTCCCGAAACTTGCACCTTCCATCTTTTTTTTTCGATTAGAAATCCTTCACATAAGCCGAAAAGTTGAAGGGCCTCTTCGTAAGGAACGGGGTACTCAAATTCATCTCGGCTGATTCCAGTCACTTCTCCTTTGATCGTCAAAAAGGCTTTATCGTCGAAGGTCCTAATCCTGATGACTTTTTTGGGGCCGCAACACAGGTAGCCTTGTTTTATCGAATGCATCGTCCCTTCAGGATGAAAACCGTCGAGCTTAACCTGGAATTTACGTTCAATCTCCTTTGCCATGGATCAAGGTTCAATGCCGGAAAGCGAGAGGTACATATACAAGGCAAAAGTAGCGAGCCATTGAGAACCACAACCGTTTTCCGACAACACATTAGGAAGAGCCTCGGCTGCATGCCGGTACCCTGATTGCCACAGATCGCGATGAGTCTGCGAGTCGTCGGGCATTACTTTAGCCAACTCGAACATGCACCAGGCCCTGCTTAGGTTAAGCCCGTCGAGTTGCGCTCCTTTGGGATCGGTACGGTTGGCAACCACCACCGGATGTTGCAAACCAAAAGGAATATCAGGCATGAAGCTTTTAAACCATTGAATGAATTCTCCCCTCGATAAGACCCGGCGCATCAAATCGGCTTCAACCATCGAAGATGATAAAAAATCGTCACCTTCGGGTTCCCATGATGCCGGTATGTTTTTATCGTTCAAGTAATAAAATTTAGCCCTTTCGATCAGGAACGACTCAAAGGTTTTGTCTCCAACCGTACGGGCATAGTCGAGTGCCATGGCAATGGCAAACGCGGTATTATCGTGCACCCCCCTGCGAATAGGATAATAAAGCGAGGGAAGGTAAGAATACATTTTTTCTTTGATTTTTGCTGTAAGCGGTTTCAAAAGCTGGCTCCACTCTTTGCCCCCGGGCTGATCGGAAACAGCCAATTCAGAAGCCAATTTAAAGAACCAGGCCCAACCGTAGGTCCTTTCAAAGGTCAGCCTGTCTTCACGACTAAGGTACTCGATTTCAAGATTGATTTTCTCGGAAGTAAAGTTTTGGTTGAGAACCTGAAGGATCGTCTCCTTGTTTTTCATTTCAGGAAAAATATCCAACATTTTCACCAACAACCAGTAGCCATGCACCGACGAATGCCATTCCATACACCCATAGAATACTGGGTTAAGCTGTTTCGGTGAACGTACATCATTTTCAGAGAGCATACTATGGTTCAATTGATGGGGGTACTCAGATGAGATGCATTGCAAGGCGAGATTCGCGAACTTGCTTGCCGTAGCTTCCGATAAGGGCGGAATTGCCAAGGGCAAACCCGGTTGCCCTAAACCATTCACAACAAACAGCAACATCAATAAAAGACTGGCTAAACTATTTTTCATAATCTTCCAATTTAAGGCTTGTGTCCAATCAAAACCATTTTGACTTCAAATGTAACAACTTTTTGGTTGATCTGCGAAAAAGAAAGCGCTGCTTTACTACTATATGTCAAGATTATCATGGAAAATTAAGCTACATTTGCGGGCAATTTTAAAATTTTGAGCGATGCAAACCTGGTATGAATGTAAAGTAAAATACAAGAAAATCGACCAAACCGGCCATGAACGGAACGTGAACGACAATTACCTTCTCGATGCGGTATCGTTTACCGATGCAGAAGCCCGGATTTATTACCATATCCAACAAATCGTCAGGGGCGACTTTCAAGTCACCAACATCAAAAAATCGGCAATTTCTGAAATACTCCCTACCGAAAACGGAGAATGGTGGTACAAAGCGAAAATTAGCATGATCACCATCGATGAAGAAGCGGGTAAGGAGAAAAAAGTGAACAATTTCGTACTGGTCATGGCCGACAATATCGTGGAAGCCTTGAAAAAACTCGAGGAAGGCTTGTCATACCTTTTGATACCCTATGTGGTTACCGCCATCCAACTGAGCAATATTGCCGATGTGTTCCCTTACAATGAAGAAGAAAAAATTCAGATAAAATCCATTGAACAGGAAACAACAAAGCCGGTCGTGAATTCGGAGGAAGAAAGATTCGACCCTGAAAAAGAACCTGAATTTTTCGAAAATACGGAATACGACAATGAAGAAGTTGGAAAAGAAGAAGATGATGATGAAAATGAAGAATAATTGACTTTGAGTATTATTTGCTCCAACCATTTCCTTCAAAAAAAGGCTATCTCCAGCTTTTTCAGGCAAAAAAAATATACCCCGGTGAATAATAGCGAACAATGGTTCCGGGGTAGTTATTTCAGGAGAAGATAAAAAACAGGTATGATGAAGGAAAAATTCTATTTAGTCGGAGTGCTGATGTTCATTTCTGCACTGGTTTCAGGACAACTAACGACATCTGCTTTTCCCGGAGCTGAAGGGGGAGGAATGCTGACCACAGGAGGAAGGGGAGGCAATGTTTATTTTGTTACCTCGCTGGAAGATGCCTCAACTGGCAATGCCTCAACCCGTGAAGGGACACTCAGGTGGTGCCTTGCTCAAACAGGCCCACGAACCATTATTTTTAAAGTTGCCGGAATCATCCGGCTGAAATCGGCATTAAAGATCAATGCCAACACAACCCTTGCTGGCCAATCTGCACCAGGCGATGGGATCTGCCTTGCCGATTATCCCGTCCAACTAAACGGTAGTAATATAATTATTCGGTATCTCCGCTTTCGTATGGGCGATGTAGCCAAACAGGAAGGCGATGCACTGTGGGGCAGAAATTACAGCAACATCATCATCGACCACTGTTCGATGAGCTGGAGTACCGACGAATGTTCATCGTTTTACGACAATACAAATTTCACCCTCCAATGGTGCATCCTTTCAGAAAGCCTCAGGGTATCGGTGCACGACAAGGGCACTCACGGGTATGGAGGAATTTGGGGCGGAAAAAAAGCCTCGTTCCACCATAATTTGCTGGCCCATCACGACAGTAGGAATCCAAGATTCTGCGGATCACGATATTCGAACCAACCAGCACTCGAGTTGGTCGATTTTCGCAATAATGTGTTGTACAACTGGGGGGGCAACAGCGCCTATGCCGGTGAAGGGGGCAGTTACAATATCGTAAACAATTATTACAAACCAGGTCCGGGAACAAAATCATCGGTAAGCGGAAGAATTTTTCAACCCTATGCCGACGGTGGATCCAACTCGCAGCCTGCAGGGGTTTGGGGTACTTTTTTTGTTTCGGGAAATTACATTCACAACAATGCAAGCGTTACCAACAACAATTGGCTGGGCATCCATCCCAATCCATCAACGAAATCCAAAGATGAACTTAAATCGCTTACTGAATTCCAGGTTCCCTTTGTGACCACCCACACAGCCGAAGAGGCGTTTAACCTGGTACTGGCCCATGCCGGGGCTAGTTTCAAACGCGACAATACCGATGCCCGAATCGTAAATGAGGCACAAAACCGCTTACCCTCGGTAAACCGGGCCTCAAACGGAACCACCATGATCGGAATAATTGATTCGCAAACAGATGTTGGCGGATGGGACCACTATAATTTCGAACCAAACAGCATTCCAGCCGACACCGATCGCGACGGAATGCCAGACCCTTGGGAAGTGGCCAACAACCTGAATCCCAACGAGGCTTCCGACCGGAACAACAAAAACGAAGCAGGATATACCCAAATTGAATTGTTCCTGAACAGCCTCCTCGATTCGGGACCCAGCACTTCGAACCAACAATTGGATGCCCGGAAAATAGCAAAAGCCTATCCAAATCCCTGTTCCGGTTTTGTTAGGATACAATTCTATCTAAGTAGCGAACAAAATGCACAAATTACCCTTACCGACATCTCGGGTAAAAAGGTACAGCCTGAATTAAAACGCAAATTTTATAATGGGTTCAATGAACTTCACTTTGATATGAACAATTTTATGCCAGGCATCTACTTCTGTCATATCCAAACCGAAAATGGGAAGGATCAAACGTTAAAACTGGCTATAAAAAGATAGTTGCTTCATTTTTAAAAAGATAGCACAAATAAAATGAAGACTAACTTGAAACGAAGAGGCCGTCTCAATTATCTTTTGAGACGGCCTCTTCGTTTATAATAATTCACTTAAGTAGCTTCACCGGGATAAAAACCGGTGGGCGAATTAAACCCGAAGGCATAGGATTCCAACGGGTAGCATCAAATTTTTTGTACCCCACATCCACCATATTGATTTCATAAAAAATCTTCCATTCTTTTCCGCTTAATTCAAGGTTTCGAATCCGGTTGGCGGCAAGGTTGGTTACTTCAATTTCAAGAAG
>CAZSIK010000003.1:3315-31851 GCA_964606515.1 uncultured Prolixibacteraceae bacterium | reverse complement strand
AAAATTCCCTTTCTTGCGCGGTCTTCCGGCGACATTTCAAGAAGGTTTTCACCAGCTTTCAGCCACTTTCCCACCCTCAGTTTAAACGGAATCGCCCAGGCCGTACCAGCCTCGTTCCCGTTGATCCTGACCCGAGCGCTTTCCCGGACATTTCCAAGATCAAGAATCCATTCTTCGTATTCTCCTTCGGGAAGGGTAAACGGGATTGAATAACGGGCCGTGCCCGAGAATGCCTCAGCAGCATCCGACCATGTTTCCCATGTACTAATTTCTTTAATAACAAAGGGATCAGGGAGGGCCGGACCTCCTTCAATGAATTCGACACGCCATACCCCATCCACCTCGACTTCAGGCAATTTTTCACCTAAGTAGGACCAATCCGGCAAAGCCGATTCTTCATCGAACACTCCGGCAAAAACCGTTTCACCAGGTTCAAGTTGAATTAATACCGAAAGTTGCCCGTTCATGGTTTTTGTTTTTGCCTTGCCCCGGTTTTCGTTCAGGGCATCGAATAGTACCACGGCACTTCCTGTTGTCTGCAAGGGTAAATAAGCATTGAAAGCCTCAGCCGAATGGTTTACAAGATAATAATAGGTTCCGGCATCGGTTTTTCTCCTAATGAAATCGAGGCCTTGCGAAACAATGGTTTCTCCTTTGATCCCCAGCGAAGCAAGTTTTTCAACAATTGAACCGTTTCCAATTCCTGTAGCCAAGATCCTCGAAGTGATGGCGTTCACTTCCTTTTCCCGTTTTTCAATTTCAAAGTAACCCGGAGCAGTACAGGGCATACTTTCGAAAATTATATTGGCGCCCCTCTTTTTCAAGGCTTCCAGTTTCTCCAAGGTTTCAGGGAGCATCCGTTCGCACGAAGGAATTACAAGGGCTTTGTACCTTCCCCCGGCAACAGCAATCATCCCGTTGCGAATCACGGCATCGTTGATGAACTTGTCGGATATAAAATCGAAAGAATAACCGGCTTGTTTAAGCTCCCTCAGATTTTTATAGAAACTGGTTGGATGCAACCACTCGTTAATACTGTGTACGCCAAACTGATGAAACATTTTTCCGGGGCTGGCTGTAGCCAATGCATCATAATACGGCCAATACACAAGGATTTCGTTATCGGGCCGCCCACATTGCAAAATCGACTGACAACGTGCAATATACCTAAAGAATGCCGGGGCATCTTTCCAAATGGTATTATTGGGGTGGAAGTTTACCGAAGCATAAAATTTCCAACCAGGCCATTCAGCATCAACAGGAGAATAGGTGGACCCATGAAAAAAGACATGGTTAACCCCCGAAAGGAACAACTGTTCCAACTCGGGTTTGCATTGCGATAAGGATACCTTAAAATGATCGGCCAACCAGGTAAAACTTTCAGAAGAAACGAGCGGACGACCGGCCAGATGTGCTGCCGACGAACTGAACTTAAGCATTACTGGGTCTGGATCTACATGTCGGATATCGGAACTGTCGCGACGCAAACCCGGGATGGAGAACAAGGTCGATCCGAATGTTTCGCATTCAGGAATGTCGGACGATGCATACAAATCGATCAGGTTGCCTGGTGCCCCGTGAGCCTGAAATTTGGTAAGATAATGGTTCTTGTTCGACCATTTCTTCCAATTTACCGAAAATTCATTGAGCAACAGATCGCTTAAGGTCTCACGGTAATCGGTAAGCAACATATTCTTTATAGCGGAATCCCCATCAACAAATTTTTTGATCAGGGGTTTGAGGTCGTAACCACGGTATTCTTTAAACTTATTGAAGAAATCGCTTGTAAAATCGGCTCCATACACCTCGTAACTGTCGTTGAAGATGGCTCTTAGCTTGAGTCCGTTCAAAGTTGAATCATAGGGTTGGGTATAATCAGCAAATGCTTTTGCAGAGAAGTGATCGAGGGTGTATCCGGCACCACCCGGAGCCGCCCGTTTGACCATTTGTCTTGTTTTTGCCGCGAAAATGGCGTAGATCGTCCATACGCCATCATCAGGGGTCCAATTCAGTGTACCTGAAGTGTCTACAAGTTCAAGCAGTTCATTATTATTTCCCAATGAATCGAAAGCCAGCACAGAGAGAAGCGTGGCCAGGCCTTTCTGCTTTTTATCATCGATTTCGATCGGAACGGCCAGGGCATCGCCCGCCGCCAATTGGTATTTCTGAATGGCCAGCCTAGAGGCAGCATGTTCTGGTTCAACCTGGGGCCCACCGAATGGCCACCCGGTACCCAAAACCATATCGACCTGCATGCCCAATCGTTCTGCCTCGCTAACCGTATGGCGCAATAGTTCCATGTATTGGGGCGACAGGAAGTTCAGGAAGCGGTCCTCGTACCCCTTAACCCCATATATCGGTGTAATTTCAACCCCCCCGATTCCTGCAACGGCATAGGCTTCAAGATTTTTTGTAATACTTTCTTTATCTACAGCATTACCCATCCACCACCAACGGGTCCATGGCTTTTGCAAGTGGGTCAGGTTTGGCCATTCACCTGGGGCAGGGGTTTCAACTTTACCCGGCGAGCTGCACGCGAGCATACCTAGCAAAAGAAAAATTAATGGGATTGGTAAAAGCTTTTTCATTGTGATAAGGTTTAAATTGAATATAATTAATACTGATCGGCAAAATCGAACCAAAGTTTCATCGTGATGCCGTCGTCACCTTGCTTAATCCGAATGCTGGCAGGCTGGCTCTTGGGCCCATGATGCTCCAATGGTTTAAAACAATGGATGGCACCGATATCGTATAAGAACGAGATGTCGCCAGAAGGAAAAGCTGGCATGGTGCGCCGGCCTCTCTCCCTACCAACCGGTTCATCAGGGGTAAGCATTCTGAGGAATACCCCTTCAGAAGCAGAATAAAATCCGATGGGCTGTTGTGAAGTCCTCACGGTAGCCCAAAACAAATTGGCATGATATCCTTTGAATTCAGGGTAAACCAGGTTTTCGAAACTTTCGCCGGTGATTGTATTGTTGTACTCTTTGTCCCATAGGCCAAAGACAGTACCCTTGATCCTGTTTTTCCATACCCGGTAGGGTCCGCGGCCAAACCATTCCATCCCCTTTATTTCCTGTTCGGGGAAATTAAAGCTTAGCCCAAAATTGGTAATTTTTTCATCGATGAAACTTCCGTCAAAACCACCATCGTTCCTTGCATTGGTAAGTGCTCTCATTTCCATGTACAACAAACCATTCGCTTTCAGAATCCAGGTAATCGAATCGATGCCCCCGGCGTATTTCACCACCAGCATGGCATCGGAACCTACCTGTTTTGCATACGTTTTATACACCCTGGCTTTCATGCCGATAGGAACCGGACCGCCAACAAATGGTACCATTTTACCCTTGCTGCTTAGCGAAACGATCTGACCATGATAGCGGCCAAAACCAATTTCAACCAAGCCCGATTTCAACACGATTATTGAATCCTGAATATCAAAGCCTGCCGGAACATCGCTTGTCCTTTCAGGCAGGAATTGCTCGACAAAATGATCCGCCAGGTGAATGGGCCAACTCCAGGTATATATTTCATTTCCAAATCGATCCCACGCTGTAATTTCAAGGAAATCGCCCACGAAGAAAGTCTTTGGCAAATCGAACCTGAGCATTCTTTTTTCACCGGGGGAAATTGAAGGGATGGTTATAGCACCTGATGCCACAATTTCCTTCGAAGCAGTCTTTGTTTTTTTGATATCCACCACCCGATACTCCATTTTGCAGAGGTCGAGGTTTGTATATAAATAATGGTTTGAAACCAGAAAACTACCATCGAACGACGAGTTAATCCTACGTTCATCGAATTGTATGGGCGACCAAATTTCTTTCACCGAAAACACACTGCCTTCTTTTTCACGGTGTGGCCCAACGATCCCATCGGGGGCCATATAATTGTATGAATCGTATTTTTTATCACCGGTCCAATCGGTACGAAAAACAGCATCATCACCATAAGCCCATAGAAAACCACCGGCAAACAAGGGGCTCGAAGTCCATCGGTCCCAGAAATCTTCTAGTCCGGCACCATGCCCCTGGTCGTACATTCCATGCCCGAACTCGGTAGGAAAAAATACATTTTCACCTTCGTTAAAACGATGTATTCCAGTTTGATAGGCAGGATAATGATGGGTATCCCATCCGTTAAAATCGGCCCAGGGATGAACCACGATCCTTTTTTGGGGATCGTGAAGTGCAAAGAGCGGATCCACTTGCTTGTTCCAGCCCCCTTCGTTTCCGTTCGACCAAATGATGATGCAGGGGTGGTTCACATCCCTTTCGATCATTTCTTTAACCAATTTTGATCCAACTTCGGTACTATAGGCATTTTGCCAACCGGCAAGTTCGTCCATAAAGAAAAGGCCTAAAGAGTCGCACATATCCAGAAAATGCTGATCGGGAGGATAGTGACAACGTACCGCGTTCATGTTCATCTCCTTGATTAATTTTGCGTCCAACAAACTAATCCTCCTGCTGGTACTTCTTCCGCCTTCGGGCCAGAACGAGTGGCGATTAACTCCTTTAACCACGATCTTTACACCGTTTACGTAAATCCCATCCCGTTTTTTGTATTCTATGGTCCTGAACCCGATTCTTTGTTCCTTTTGGTGCAGGATTTCATTTCCCTTTTTGAGTTTAAGAGTAACATTATATAGTTTAGGATCTTCAGGATTCCAAGGTTTAATCCCATCCCATTTGCATTGAACAGTTTGAGAACTACTTCCTTTTTTTACATCGAAGTTGAAGGACTGGAACTTTTCGGCGCCCACCAATGGATCGATGCTGAGCTCAAGTGCTGCATCGGAAGCCATGTTTTCGAACGATACTTCGGCAAGGAAGGAACCATCGGCTTTAGCATCGACCGCAAAATGACGAATGTTCATTTTGGGGTTCACTTCGAGCCAAACCGGACGATATATTCCACCAAAGAGCCACCAGTCGGCCTTGCGTTCGGCCGCGTTGACCAGGCGGTCGGATGAATGCTTCCACACCCTTACCTCAAGGAGGTTTTCTGATCCATATTTTAAAAGAGGGGCTACCGGATACGAAAACTGATAAAATCCCCCCTGATGGATTGGCCCGGCAAGCTTTCCGTTGATTTTTACTTCGGTATCAGTCATCACTCCTGCGAAAACCATAGTTATGCTTTTCCCCTTGTATTCTGAAGGCACTGAAAATCGATACCGGTAATGCCCTTCTTCCATGCTGGGATTTTCAAGGCCGCCTTCTTTATACCAACGCCCGTAAGTATATTCGCCATATCCCTGAAGTTCCCATTGCGAGGGAACACCAATTTTGCCCCATTTCCCGCTGTTGTTGCCTCCGGTGCAATAGAATTCCCATTGTACCGGGTTTTCAAAATCGCTCCCCGAAAGATAGATTATTTCGCTTTTTTGTGCTTTTAATCCGCTAATCCACAAAAGCACCACCATGAAAACAAGCAGCTTTTTCATACTCTATTTTATGAAATTCAAATGGTTATTTCAGCTTATAAATCTCGGAACCAGCCAGCAGGAAGCAGCCTAAACCATAATCCTCAAAATCGGGGACATTGGTATAGTTCACTGGTTGACCGTCTTTAGGTTCTTTGCCTGTTCCCTGAACATATCCAAGAAAACCATTGGCATGAACACTTTCGCTAGCCAGGGCATTCCACCCTTTCAGCACCACCGGAAGATAGGTTTTTGCATCGAGAACACCGTTATTAATGCCCCAAGCCATTGCATAGACAAACAAGGCCGTACCCGAAGTTTCTTTTCCGCCAAAATTATTGGGATCGTGAAGGCTCACGTTCCAGAAACCATCGGCCCGTTGAATTGGGACAAGGGCTTTGGCCATGGTTTTCAACATACTTACATATTCTTTCCGATAAGGGAAATCGTTCGGGGCAATTGCCAGAACCCGGGCAAGGGCCGCGATAACCCAACCGTTTCCACGCGACCAATAACAATCTTCGCCATTAGGTTCTTTATAAGGAGGGACAAAACTGGCATCGCGCCACCACAATCCATCTTTAGGATTAAAAAGGCCATTTCCACCATAAACTGTTTTGGAGTAATTATAAATGTCGTACATTTTTGTAAAATAGCGATCATCTCCAGTAAGCACGCCCAGCTCAGCAAAGATTGGCATGGCCATGTGGAAGGCATCGATCCACCACCAATCATCGTTTTGAGGCGTATTCACCATCATGTCGATTGAGGTTTTGATATTTCGAATTTTAGCCGGATCAGCCTGCATTTTATACAAGGCAATATAGGTTTGCCCGCAACAATGGTCATCGGCATTCCGGGTAATGTTGCCGTTACGCATGCCCCACTTGTGAAAATCGGCCCAGGCCAACGCGTAATTGTAATATTCTTCGCGCGGATGAATGCGGTGCAATTCCATCAAGCCTTCGTAATAGACCCCACGGGTCCAGATATTGCTTGGCCGTTCACGGTTGGTAATGATGGATTTTCCCACGTCAGGCCATTTTTCCATAAAATACTTGTTGGCCAGTACCATAGTTTTTAATACTTCTTTTCTGTCGGGTAAATTTTGTGCCTTCATTTCCATGAAAACCAGGGATAAAAATATAGTCCCAACAATTATTAACAACCGTGCTTTTTTCATTTTTATAACAAATTATTTAGTTTTTGTAATTACAATTAAGGACAAAAGCTCCACTTTTGCAATTTTACAAAAATGAAAACCGCCTGACGTATCATTTTTTTTCAAAAAAGTATCATCAATCCGACTGTTACAGGATAAGTTTTTTTGAGATAGTGCTAATTTTGCGAATATAATTTAAAGAAACAAAAGCTAAAAAAATGACACTTTTCGAACAAATCAACAAAGAGCTCATGGAAGCCATGAAGTTGAAGGATAAGGTAAAATTGGAAGCCTTGCGTGGTGTTAAGAAGGGCCTGATTGAGGCAAAATCGGCGGCAGGCGCAGGCCATGAAGTGAGCGACCAGGAGGCGCTGCAGGTAATTTCAAAACTAGCCAAACAAGGCCGCGAATCGGCATCAATTTACTTACAACAAGGCCGCGCCGACCTGTCTCAGATTGAATTGGAACAGGTGGCTGTATTTGAAGCCTATCTGCCCACCATGCTTTCGGAGAAGGAACTGGAAGAAGAAATAAGGAAAATCATCCAACAAACCGGGGCAAGCAGCATTAAAGAGATGGGCAAGGTAATGGGGGCAGCCACCAAAGCACTTTCAGGACGGGCCGACGGAAAAACAATTTCCGAATTGGTTAAAACCTTATTGTCTTAAATTTCTATATTTAAGCTTCATTTTTCATATTTGTTGGGATCGTAAAATAGAAGGTAGAACCATTCATGGGTTTCGATTCAACTTTGATTTCTCCCCCGAGTAATCCTATAATTCCTTTCGATATTGGCAATCCCAAACCGGTGCCCCCGAAGCGCCGGTTGGTTGATTCTTGTTCCTGTCTGAACCGCTCAAAAATCAGGTTTTGCATATTTTCCGCAATTCCTTTACCGGTGTCATTGACATAGAATTCAATAACATGATCGCCTTTGACCCTGTATCCCAATTCAATATTACCAGCTTTTGTAAACTTCACCGCATTATCGATCATATTGGAAAATACTTGAAAAAGATGGTCGTGGTCGGAGCTAACCATATCTGCACCATCTTTTAATCCTTTCGAAAAGCGAATGATGATGGGTTTATTGCTGACACCGACCAATTCGTGGGTATAAATCAACACATCGTCGATCAGCTTATTGAGGTGAAAAGGACGGAGTGTTACTTTAAACTGCCCAGTTTCGAGTTTGGAAAGTTCGAGTATGTCGTTTACAATCTTAAGCAGTTGAAGGCTGTTGTTCTTGATTATCCGCACAAACTTTTTCTTTTTACCCGGATCGAGGTCTTCATCACAAACCAGGTTTGAGAAACCAATGATGCTGTTCATTGGGGTACGGATTTCGTGCGACATATTGGCAAGGAAGGCGTTTTTAAGGTTATCGAGTTCTTCCAGCTTTTTATTGGCTTCCTGAAGTTGGAGATTATTATTGTTTAACTCCTTGTTTATCCGGTTAAAATTAAGGTACAGCTCATGGTAGCTGTCTTTTTTATCTGCAAATTCCTTGATAATCGTGTTCATCCGGACCAACTCTTTGCGAAACATAATGTAGAGGAACAAGGAAGCAAGTGTTGCCAGACCGGCCGAGATCAACAAACGTAGCGACAAATTTAGCTGTACGGTATCGCCCCATCCAAGTATGATGAAGTTGGTTAAAAATACCGAAGCAATGGTTATAAACAGATAAACCAGGGCAGTTCTAACAGCAGTTTTTTGTGTATCCCCCTTTTCCATTGAAAGATTTCCCCATAATCATGTCAAATTACAACAAATTAATCAAACTATTTGATTAATTTTTTATGTTGTAGAATTACTCTTTGTTTTTAAATAGCTTCAGTTTGCAGATTGATCCACCCAAATCAGTTTCCCCGTATCGTAACCACGCTTGGTAATTTTTCCCAATAAACGGTCCAACTCTGTTTTATCCATCATTGGAGTTCTGCTCAAAATCCACAAATACTCAGGCGATTTGCTCCCGATTACCGCATATCGATAATCCGGATCCAATTCCAGTATAAAATAATCGGAATAGAAGAAAAGAAAGAACGAGACTTTTAACCGGCGTGGATCATCCAGTTTAGGTATTTTTGCTTTCCCAACAGCAGTCTTATTTACCCGTTCTCCTTTCATCTTGTATCCTTGATTGAGCACCTTTATTTTACCATCGTCACGCAGTGAATAGTTCGCAGTGGCCCCTTGTAGTCCCCTCTCGAAAGAGTGGTCGTAACGGGCAATTTCATACCAAGTTCCTAAATATTTCTCCAATTCGAAGGGAAAGGGATACTCGATTTCGGTATCAATAACTGGCTGCTCAGATGACCGGCAACCCATGGAAAGCAACAAAAGCCCCAGCATAATTGTCTTCATGTTTCTTTTTTTGAACAATATCCATAATTTTTCTAAATAAAACGATCATTTAGATTAAAAATTATTTTAATTTTGAAAGCAACTAAAATAAATAACAACTAATGCATTTCATTAATTCGTACCTCATATTCCGAACATTTGACCCACCTCAGCAAAGCATTATTTTAAATAATTTAACAGCCATAAAAAGACCATAAACCTTTTAATTACTTTAATATGAAAAAAACTACTTTAAAAACATTGTTTATTGCTTTTACCATGCTGGTATTAGCCAATTTTTCGGATGCAGCAAACCGGAGTTGGGACTGGACCAACTGGAGCCCTGCCACCCTTACTAACCTGGGCGCAGATGCCGCCAATTGGTATGTGGCTACAGTTGGGGAAACAAGGTATAGAAACAATATTGAATTTGCAGCAGGAATCCAGGTATTGGCCAATGGCACTCCCATTGCCGAGATGAGTGACATTACCTTTAATAAATTGCCTAAGGATCGGCTTCGTCTTAACTTTGGTACCGGTGATGGCCAAAGCTATTTAATGCTCAACGGAAGCAATTATGAGATGAGAATTGCCAATTGCGTTGCAGGGGAAGTTCTTACTGTTGTAACAATGACTGCATCAACCGGAAATGCGCGTGGTGTTACTGCAACCAATGCCACCCGTATTGGCGGAGAAGAAACCTCGGCCGATGTGAATACAAATATTTTTACTGTAGATGCTAATGGTACCGTAGTATTAAAAACAACCGGAGGCCTGCATTTCCGCACCATGGCCATCGTGATGCCTCCGCCCGAAACTACAGTCGATGTTAGCCCGCTGGCTTTCTATTATCAGATACTCTACGGTCCGAGCACGAGTAAAATAACTACGGTACAAGGACAGTACCTCACCGGCAACGTGGTTGTTACCCCTCCTGCCAATTACGAAATCTCGACCAACAATACCAGTTTTCAAACTACCCCAATTACCTTAACACCCACCAGTGGCACAGTAGCTTTAACCCCAATTTACATAAGGCTTATCTCAGGTTTGAACGAAGGAGCCTATAACGGAAACCTGCAAGTAAGCACTCCGGGGGCCACTACACAAAATGTAGCCCTGGCCGGTGTGGTAGGTTCTGCGCCAGAACTCCCCAAACTGACCATCAACGAGTTTTTCGC
This sequence comes from uncultured Prolixibacteraceae bacterium, assembly GCA_964606515.1. Classification (GTDB taxonomy): domain Bacteria; phylum Bacteroidota; class Bacteroidia; order Bacteroidales; family Prolixibacteraceae; genus CAZSIK01. Next base: position 21,728 of record CAZSIK010000003.1, on the reverse strand, counting down.
TTCTCCTGTTGTTCCTACTTCACCGAATCCAGGCGGCGGAACTCCTTCTGCCGATGCCAACAATGACGGTATCGTATCAGAAACCGACGACCAATTTGTTGAAATTTACAACAACTCGGCAGGGAAGGTCAATATTGGCACTTACAAAATTTTAGTAAACGGGGTAACCCGGCATATTTTCCCTGCCGGAACCTACATCCCTGCCTACAGTGTGATTGTTGTATTTGGTGGAGGAACCCCAACCGGTTTCCCCGAAGGTGTTGCCTCTGTTGCCTCAACAGGAGGCCTTGGACTATCTCCAACGGGTGGTTCGCTTAGCCTTACCACGAACAATGGCCAAGTTATTAATGATCAGATAATTAACTACGGATCAGAAGCAGGCAATTACACTTCACTTACCAGAAGCCCTGAAGGTACAGGAAGCTTTGTTCAACACAACACCATTGCCCCTGAAAACTTAATGTATTCTCCCGGGGCCAACACCCACGGAACTCTTTACGGTTCTATTCCTGCGGTTCCTGTCAGCTGGAAATGGATTGTTGCCTTATTTGGATTAGTTGCAATTGTTGTGGTAATACGGAAAATCAAGTTGATTTAATATAAGCTTTTTAATATTGCCCAAAAAGGGGAGATGGGCATTACCCATTTCCCCTTTTTTTTCATTTACAGGATAACATCGTACCGAAAACCTTAGGAAGATTCTATTTCATCCAGAAATTAGTTATTTTGAAGACCCGTTAGCCTGCCACGCAATTGTGCGAGAATTCTCATAATGTATATTCATCCGTTTTTGTGATTATCGGATCGTGCCCGTTCCACCAGGAAAAAGACATTTCGTAAATTATTCTTTTTTCTTTCCAAAGTCTTTATCAATTTTAAGAAAAGGAATAATGATAAAGCCTGGCAAAGTGCAAAGCAAAACCCAAAGAAAGAAATTCGGATAATTGAGCTGCTCTTGTATCCATCCACTCAGCATGCCGGGCACCATCATCCCTAAAGCCATTATCCCGGTAGCAAAAGCATAATGCGAGGTTTTATTTTCGCCGCGAACAAAATAAATCAAGTAAAGCGTAAAGGCAACAAAGCCAAACCCGTACCCAAATTGCTCAATTGTGATGAACGCCGTGATCAGGCCAAGATCGGATGGTTGAAAGTGGGCAAGGTACACATACAACAAATCGGGTAGGTTCATGGCAAAAGCCATCGGCCACATCCATCGTTTTAAGCCCTGTTTTGAAACCACGATACCGCCCAGAATGCCTCCAGCAATCATGCCCACCATTCCCAATGTACCATAAGCAAACCCAACCTGCTGATTGCTTAGCCCCAACCCACCTGCTTCGATAGAGTCGATAAGAAAGGGTGCCGAAAGCTTTGTGAGTTGGGCCTCGCCCAAACGATACACCAGGATGAAAAGGAAGAATAAGGCTACCCCTTTTATTTTAAAAAAGGAAAGCACTGTGGAGTATAATTTTTGGATCGCATCGTTTGCATCATGAATCCTCCTGAACTCGTCGCTTGCCGGTTTAGGCAATACAAAATAGTGGTATATGGAAATCGAGGCATAAACGATGCCAGTGCAAAACAAGGTAAGGCTCCAAGCCCATCTCAACCGCGAAGAATCGCCCGCCAGTATACCCGACAAATAGACCAAACCTCCTTGACCTGTGATGGCAGCAACACGCCAGAATGTATTCCGGATCCCTACAAAAAACGATTGCTGATATTCCTTTAATCCCAGCATGTAAAAACCATCGGCAGCAATATCGTAGGTGGCCGAACTGAAAGCAATCAGCCAAAATAAAATCAAAGTCCATTTGACATATCCATCCAAAGGCAAGGTAAGCCCAACCGAGGCCAAACCAACCCCCATGATAAACTGCATCAAAACGATCCAAAACCTCTTTGTACGGATATGATCAACAAAGGGACTCCAAAACGGCTTGATCACCCAAGGCAGATAAAGCCAGCCAGTATAGAAGGTAATGTCGCTGTTCGACATCCCCAGGTTTTTATAAATAACTGTAGATACGAAAATTACAATAATATAAGGCAAACCCTGTCCGAAGTAAAGCGTGGGAACCCATGCCCATGGTCCGCTATTTGTATTCTTTCCCACCATAAAGAAAAAATTGAAAATTGATTTGTACAAAGAAAAAGAATAACTTTATTGTTTTCCAAAAATAAGAACTATGAAACGATATTTATTACTTCTGTGTGTCATCGGATATTTTTCCCTGAACATCAATGGCCAGGATTATCAAAAACCCATAATCACATACGACCGATTTGGCGACGGGTTGTTCGATTTTTATGCTGATAACCTTAACCTTTTCCCACTTCAAATGAGGTTTATTTTCACGAAAATGGACAATATGGAAGTATTGGCCGATCAACCTTTTGTTACAACCCTTTTACCCGGAAAACAAAAACTGTTTCACTTGAGACGGATCATCGTGGAGTTACCTGGAGAATACCAATATAAGACCGAATACCTTACAGGAGCCTATCCAGTTGCCCACGATTCGGCCACAGTGTACCAGTTGCCCATGCAAAAAGGGCACACCTCGACCATTTCGATCATGGACCAAAGCTTGAAGGGTTTATCCTCAAAAAAAGGAATCTTGTTCAAGTTTGCCGCGGGCGACACCATTACCGCTGCACGCGAAGGGATTGTTTGCCAACTGTTGAAACCCAGGGAGATTAAAGGACTTATGCGGGGCACATACACCATAATAATCCTTCATCCCGACAACACCTTTGGCCGGTATGAGCAATTAGCCCACGAAGGTTTTCTGGTTAAACCCGGAGATAAAGTTGAAGCCGGACAAGCCATTGGGATAGCCCCGGACGAAGGGGAACCTCAAATTATTTTCTCAGTTTATTTTCTGAATGCCCCCATCGACCGTGTACTTGATGAACGGATTCGTGATTATCAAACCTATTTGCTCCCCAATTTTCTTTTAAGCTTGTCGGAAACGGGAAGGCTGTTCAACGGACAAACATACAAGAGAGATTATTGACAGAGATATCTGGCGGATCACATGATCGTTAATAATAACTACTCCAACCCCAACTTTCATTATACGTTACACCTTCGATAGGGTATTGTCCTTTGCTGAGCGTTTTCCGGTACAGTGAACTACTTCCGAATACACCGAGGCCATTCTTAATATTGGTATAAACCTGCACGGGTTCCGACATTAGAAAAGACATATAATGGTTGCTCTCTCCCACCGATTTGATGTACCAATAAGCTTCTTCCGACATGGAATACAATTCAATGTTCAGCCTGGAAAATCCTTGCCGTGAAGTATCGGTTTCTTCCATTCGGTAAATTTGGTAAGAATCGATGAAAAAAGTCAGCTCATAGGTTTGCCCGTCAAACAATTCATCGGTAAACAGGTTGTACAAATTCCTTGAAGAAGAGCCTAGCAATTCGTCGTAAATCCCCTGTTGTTGCTTAAACACCGGGTCATCAGATTCGATATTCAACCGGGGCTGCGTTTCAACTTGTACTACCGAAACCAGGGAGTCACCCGGCCCTTCGATTTTGGGAATAATATTATCGTACCGTGTCCCAATTTTGCTAGTGGCATTAATCCGATAATAATTCTTTACTCCGAGCTTATCTGAAAAACGAATTATTACTTTCATTCTTTTGTTGTATCCGAACATATCATTTCCCGAAAGTATCGATACCGTGTCGAATTGAATTACTTCTACAGGCAGAGGAGTAATCATTTCAGCGCTAACGGTCGGATATCCCGGATAGCTTACTTCTATTGAGTAGTTTTTGCCTGGTTCAATTACCGTTTTGCTTAAAAAGCAGGGCATAACCGAGTTGAAATAATCGGGGTTTTTTATATTGTTCAGACTAAGTTGTTCAAGCTCCATCCCGTCGGCCTTCAACAACACCTTCGCATCGGGTAAGAAACGGAAGCTCAAGGTATCGGGCCCGGGGATTGGCAAACTGGAGCTGACCTGCACCTGAAACACGCTATCGACGGTATTGAATGAATTGATTACCAATTTAGGATCTAGCGCACCACCGTTGAATTCAATTTCTGTGATGCACCCCTGAAGTAGGATACAGGCGATACTGACTACAGTAAATATTTTCATTTTCATAACGGCATTCAATTAAAATTTGTACGAATACGATACTGTGGGAATGATCGGATAAAGGCTGAATTTTTTCAAAACCGTTTCGTTGGGGGAAATTTGTACCCAGTGACCAGTATTTTCGTCATAATAACCTTCCCCACTTTTATCGTCCCACATCAGGAAGAACGGATTTTTCCGGTTATAGGCATTATACACCGAAATATTCCAGGTACGGACACCATATTTCTTTTTCTTGTGGAAATTCAGTCCAAGGTCTAAACGGTGGGTTGCCGGCATCCTGAAATTGTTCCTGCCTCCGTAATCGGTAAGGTTTCCATACCAAGTGGGGCCAGCGCCGGGAATTTCGGCCTGTTGATATTCCATTAGCCCAAGGGTTACGGCATTTCCGGTTTGATAAATCCAGGCAAGGCCAACATCGAAATTTTTGCTGAACTCGTGTGTGATTGCGATACTGACATCATGCCGGCTATCATATTTTGCAGGAAAAGGATCCCTGAAGTTCAGCTTATCGAATTGCCGTTCACTCCAGGAAAGAGTATAGCCAATCCAGCCTGTCGTTTTTCCAATTGTTTTTTCAAGCATCCATTCGCTGCCGTAAGCCCACCCTCGGCCCTTTTTAACCTTGCTTTCCCAATTGCTGGCGGTGCCCGTAAACGAGGCTCCCTCTTTATATTCGATCAGGTTGCTCATGTTTTTGTAATAGGCTTCGACCGACAAAACAAAGCCCCTGGGAAAATTGAAGGCAGCGCCAAGGGCCACCTGGTCGGACAAGGGAGGCTCGAACTCTTTGGTAACCGGCAACCACAGGTCGGTTGGCAAGCTGATGCCCGAAGTTGTCAACAGGTGTAAATGCTGGGCCATGCGCGAATAGGAAGCCTTAAGCGACCAGAATTCGCCAGGTTTGTAACGGGCCGATAAGCGTGGTTGAATCCTGAGGTAATTCACTCCTTCGACATTGAACAAAGAAAGATGAAGCCCGGCATTCAGGTTAAAGCTTTCCGAAAGCGACATTTCATCTTCAAAATACAACGAGATGTCGTTAGCTTTAATCTTCTTGTTTTCAAATAGTTTATCCAGAAGGGAACCGATATCTTCCCCGTCGGCTTCGAGTTTGATTTGTGTTACCCCCGGGGAAAAATGATGAAAAGTATATTGGGCCCCAAACTTCATTTCGTGGCCAGGCATGGGATAATAATCGAAATCGACCTTGGCCGATACGTCTTCGATGCCTGAATAGTATTTGAAGTAATTTTCTATTTTAGTTTTCTCGGTGAGGTTTTGCTCTGAAAACCCGATGGTAACGTCGAAGATATATTTACTGTAGGTAAGGGTGGTATTGCTAAACAACTTACTATTAATTAAATAATTCCACCGCAATGAACCTATCGAGTTTCCCCAACCCAGGCCGAACTTTTCTTCATCTTTCATTTTCACCTTTTTCCCATCCACAATTTCATTATAGGCATCGGAATAACCTCCATAACCTTTATCTTTTCCAAAATACCCACTCAGGTACAAGCGGCTGCGATCGGAAAAGATATGGTTCAGTTTGAGGTTATAATCGTAAAAATAGGCTCCGCCATTGCCTTTTTCTTCTGATTGCCGGTTGGCATAAGCAATAAGCGGGCGGGTCATGATATCGAGATAGGTACGGCGTGCCGAGATGATAAAAGAAGTTTTGTCTTTAATTATGGGCCCTTCGAAAGCCAGCTTGGAGGAGATGGCCCCGATCGAGAAGCTTCCGCTGTATTTTTTCATGTTCCCGTCCTTCATACTGATGTCGACTACCGAAGATAAGCGTCCACCGAAACGTGCAGGAAAACCTCCCTTATATAATTTCACGGTTTTCAGTGCATCGGGATTAAACACGCTGAAAAAGCCCATCAGGTGCCCTGCATTATAAACAGGAACGCCATCGAGAAGGAACAAGTTTTGGTCGGGTCCTCCACCTCGCACATAGATACCACTGGTACCTTCGGTCCCTCCTTTTACCCCTGGCAGCAATTGAATTACTTTCAGCACATCGGCCTCGCCCATCAACACGGGGATTTTTTGCAATTTCTGGATGGGCAAGTCCATCATGCTCATCTGAGTTTCCTCGACCTTATTGCTGCGGTTTCCAACAACAACCACCTCTTCCAGCTCGTCGCTTTTCAAGGCAAGCCCAATATTGAGGGTCACATCCGAATGAAGTGAAATTCGGAACTCTTCAGGTTGGTACCCGATAAAAGAGGCTACCATAACAATTTCGCCCTCGGGCAAGGATATACTATAGAATCCAAATGCATTGGCGGTACTTCCTTTTAATGTCGACTGTTCGTAGATATTGGCATTCACCAAACGTTCGCCCGACAACTTATCGCTAATGAACCCGCTGATTGTATAACTTTTGGCAAAAGCTCCCTTCAAAGTTAGAAGTACGGCTAAGAAGCACAATAGATATTTGATCTTCACCATAAAATTGGTATCTATAATTGAAATAAACAAAACAGAATTCCGGTTTCCATGAACGATAAAACCATAAAACAAAGATAATACAATAAGGCTGCAAAAATTTAGTTGATTATAATTTAACAAATCATATCAATCATGTTAAAAAAATAAAAGGCTACCGATTTCCCGGTAGCCATCAATTCATTTTTGGCCAAAAACGGCTCAAATTTTTATATACTAACGAATTGATTGATTTCTTTATTCAATTAAAACCGAAACAGTAGGTTTCTTGATATACGTTTTAATATGCCTTTCGCGTTTAGCTTCGTAAATATCCTGAATGTTTAAAATTATCCCGGTCTCCTCAACATCTCCGAAATCGTCGTTAATTGCGGTACCAAACATTTTCATTGTTGGGGTCAGGTTCATATAGGCATTAACCAATGGGGGGATGTTCTCGCCATTTTCCCTAACAAGTTTGGTAAGCACTTTATAATCATCCTTGAAATTTTTTCCCGAGAAGAGATTTTCAATTTCAGAAAAATCGAATTGCAATTTGTATTTTTCTTTGGTTTCGATCAGTTGCTCCTTGTCGTCGAAGTATTTTTTAAGGAAACAAAGAATTAGATTTCTTGCATTTACATTAAAATGAGTGTACATGGTAACCTTTCCGAAGAAATAAACCATATTTGGATTATCGACAGTAAGCGCCCCCAATCCATCCCAAAGGTTATCCAATGCAAAGAGGGCTTTTGCCCCCGCCTTGCTCGACTGATAATGAGGTTGCACGAACGAACGCCCCAATTCAATTGTATAGGGCATATATTCTTTCAGAAAGCGTTCGCTGAAGTGGAACAGGTGCGAGGTAGCCAGGTTGGGTTCTCCCTGAGGATTGAAGGTAATTTCGTTACAAAGCAAATAGCGGTAGCCCCCAAGAATTTCTTTCTCGTCAGGATCCCAAACCAGCAGTTGTTTATAGGGTGATTCCTGGGTATCGTACTCATCGATATCAATTTCCAGACCGGTTCCTCCTCCTGCAGCCCTGAATGTGATTTCCCTAAGTCGTCCTATTTCTCTCATGATATTGGGGGAATCGTGAGCTGTAATGATGTAAATTTCATTACCTCCCTTGTTGGTGTCGCGAAGCTTTTTTTCAGGTGTCAATTCCGATATTAATACATCGACCGGCACTTTGGAAATAATTTCCTTCATAAGATATTGTATTAAAATTCAAATTAATTTATTGAGCCAATGTTCCGGCATTTTTTAAGCCATAGGTGATCTTTTTAATTTCCTGCGCCCATTCTTTCGGATTTTTCGATTTATCGAAAGTGGTATACGGTATTGGTTTCCCAAAATAGATTTGAAAGGTTTTCCCACGGTGTTTGAACATCTCGTCGGCCAGGTACATCATTTCAATATTTACTTTAATTTTAAGGAATTTACGAAGGTTGGCCAAGTTGTAAAAAAAGGTTGAATTCCTGCCTTCAAAATATATGGGTACCACATCAATTTTATGCTGAACCGATTTTTGAACAAAATGTTTCTGCCATTCAAGGTCTTCGATTTTTCCCCCAATTTTCCTCGAACATAAACCTGCAGGGAATATCATGATGTTATCGCCCGACTCGTAGAGTTCATTCACCTTCTGGGCTGTGTCCTTGGCTTGGCTGCCCACCTTATTGACCGGAATAAAAAACTCGGCCATGGGTTTAAGGTTCATCAGAAAATCGTTCGATAAATTGCGGGTATACCCCATATTTTCGTTAAGGTACTTTAGGATCAGCATCCCATCGAGCCCTCCCAGGGGATGATTGGACACAAAAAGATACCGACCGCTTTTGGGTAGGTTTTCCTCGTTGAAAAACTGAAACTTGATGTCCAGAAATTTCACCCCTTCGCGCAGAAACTCTTTGCCAGAACAATCATAATGTGTTGATAAAAAACCATTTACTTCCTCAAGATGCAAGATCCGAGTAAGCCAACGATACACGAAACCCGGGATTTTCTTTGCTCCCTTTGGGTTCTTGCCTTTCACCACCTCCCTAATGTCGATCGGCGTAAAACCCGTTTTTTGGTTTTCCCCTTCCATTCGCTTAAAAATTTGCGGCGAAAAATAGTAAATTTTTACGAATTGGAAGAATGTGTGCCTTTTTCTTCTGCCTTCATCTGTATTTTTATGGATCACCCAACTTTTTCTGCTCCATTTCTACTTGAGTTAATAACAAATTGTTGATAAGTTTCTTGCGGGATTGGTAAAAATAATTGTGGAATAAAGTGGAATAAAATTGGAACAAAGTGGAATATGTCTTAATTTTGGGCTTAATTTTAACATGAATCATCCTATGTCGGAATTCTCTAATTATTACAGCGCTACGGTCGACGATAAAAGTCGGGTGGTTCTTCCTGCGCCATACAAGAGAGACATTGCCCATGAAGCCGCTGGGATGATCACGGTAGAAATCGATCCTTACGAGAAGTGCCTGAATCTTTATCCCGAGTCGTCGTGGAATAAAAGACTCGACTTCATCAAATCGAGATTGAACCCGAACGATCCACGCCAAAGCAAACTGCTCGACAAGTTTTATCAAAATTTTGTGCGGATCAACATGGCCGAAAACGGAAGGTTAAATATTCCGAATCCCTTTCTTAACAAGATCAACATCGACAAAGAAGTTATTTTCTCTGGTCAGGGCGACCGCATCCGGTTGTGGGATGCTGAAGCCTATCGCAAAGCCATGATGCCCGATGAAGACTATCCGTCGTTGTTCGAAGAATTCCTGGGCGGGGGTTTGAGTAGCTATTAAACCAAGCAAATGAGTGAACACTACCACATACCGGTTTTACTGAACGAGTCGATCGAAGGATTAGCCATTCAACCTGATGGGATTTATGTAGATGCTACTTATGGCGGGGGAGGCCATGCATCGGTCATTTTACAGCAACTAACTACAGGAAAATTAATTGCCTTCGATCAGGATGAGGATGTCTGTGCCAATGTACCCAACGACGAACGCTTGATTTTTGTACAACACAACTTTAAATTTCTCAGAAACTTCTTACACTATTATAATATTGAAAAAGTCGATGGCATTTTAGCCGACCTTGGCGTTTCGTCGCACGATTTTGATGTGGCCAACCGTGGCTTTTCTTTTCGCAGCGAAGGCAGGCTTGATATGAGGATGAATCGCTCATCAAGTTTTTCAGCCTACGAATTGATCAACAATTACGATCACGACCAACTGGCAAGGGTTTTTCACGAGTACGGAGAAGTAAAAAACAGTCGTCGGATTGCCGGAGAGATTATTAAAGCCCGGATCTCTGGCCTTATAGTTAGCACAACCCAATTCACCAGGATACTCGAACCGCTGGTTCCGAAAAATAAGGCATCCAAATTTCTGGCTCAATTGTTCCAAGCCCTTCGCATCGAGGTCAATCAGGAGATGGATGCTTTGAAAACCTTTCTGGCCGATTCGGCCCTGGTGTTAAAACCTGGAGGAAGGTTGGTGGTCATCAGTTATCATTCACTCGAAGATCGATTGGTTAAAAACTTGATACAGAAAGGAAATTTTGAAGGAACCATCCAACAAGATTTTTATGGAAACATTTCTGTCCTTTTTCGGCAGGTAGGTCAGAAAATCATTGTCCCTGATGAAAAGGAAATAGAACGGAACCCCCGGGCAAGGAGTGCAAAACTAAGGATTGCAGAAAAAATATAACTCTTTTATAATGAACCTGAAACAGGAAAAAAAGAAAAACCGGATGAGCCTGAAACAAATATTGCTAGGCGATCTTTTAACGAGTAAACAATTTACTCGTTGGATGCCGGTTGCCGGTTTACTGGCTTTCCTTGGGTTAATTATGATTTCGAACCGGTTCTATGGAGAAAAAGTGATCCGCAAAATGGTGGTGTTACAAGATTCGGTAAAAAACCTAAGGTTCGAATCGGCCACAATCGATGCTGAGCTCATGAAATTAAGCCGCTATTCAACGGTTTTACGCGAAAGCGAAAAAAGAGGCCTTGGACTCGAGTCTCCGGTTGAACCCCCAAAAAAGATCAAGATCGATAAATGAACCTGAGGAAGACCATATTAATTCGTTATACAGTGATCCTGACGGCCCTGGTCATCTTCTCCCTGGCCTTGGTAGCCAAAATTATGGTCGTCCAGTTCGTGAAAGCCGACAAATGGTCTAAAGAAATTGAACGCCTCGAGAACCGCACCAAGATCATCCAGGGAAACCGGGGGAACATTTGTTCTTCTGATGGCAGGGTATTGGCCACTTCGGTACCTTATTATGAAATCCGATTCGACCTTGGCGCAGAGGGCGTACAGCAAGTGTTTGCCGATGAAGTCCATACCCTTGCAGGCCAACTTTCAACCATTTTCAGGGATCGCTCAAGGGAACAGTTCAAAAAGGAACTTCGCCGTGCGTACAGTCAAAAGAACCGCTATTACCAGGTCCATCCGCGAAAGGTAAACTTCGATGAACTTCAAAAGATAAAGGAATTTGCCATTTTTAAAAGAGGCAAAACCAAGGGGGGATTCATGCCCGAACAAGAGTACATCAGGGTTACGCCCCACGGACGGTTGGCCTTTCGCACCATCGGCTTGATGAACAAGGGGGGCGAAACCGGCTTCAAAGGGGCTGCCGGAATTTCAGGAATTGAAGAACGATATGAAGACTATTTGCGCGGTGGTGAAGGAATTATGGTGCAACAAAACCTCTCGGGACGCTGGGTGAACATCACCACCGAAGAGCCCGAAAACGGCAAAGATGTAATTACAACCATCGACATCCTTCTTCAGGATATGGTTGAAGATGCCCTTAAACGACAGCTCGTCCGAAGCGAAGCCGAGTACGGTACCGCCATCCTCATGGAAGTAGCCACCGGAAAAATCAAAGCCATTGCCAACCTGGGCCGCCAAAATGGAGAATACAACGAAATATACAACTATGCATTCGGGCATGAAGGAGCCAATGAACCAGGTTCAACTTTCAAGTTGATGGCCCTGATGGCCGCACTCGAAGATGGTCTTGTTGACACATCGGATGTGTATGATATTGAAGATGGCAAATGGAAAATTTACGATAAAACCATATACGACAGCGATTACGGACACGGCGAGCACGGTAAACTTTCAGTAAAACAAATTTTCGAACGTTCTTCGAATGTTGGAATGGCCAAGTTGGTTACCGAATGTTACAAAGGCCGTGAACGAAACTTCATCAACCGCATTTACAGTTTTGGTCTGGACAAAGCCCTTGGCATTGAATTCAAAGGTGAAGCTAAACCTTACATCAAAAATACCGACGACAAAACCTGGTCGGGAACGACCCTGGCATACATGTCGCAAGGATACGAAGTCTCTCTCTCTCCTTTGCAAGTACTTACCTTTTACAACGCTGTGGCCAACAATGGCAAAATGATGAAACCAATGTTCGTTGAAGCCATTTCGCAAAATGGCAGGATCGTTAAACACTATTCGCCCAAGGTACTGAAAAGTTCCTTGTGCTCAGGGTCGACTTTGCGCCGCGCACGAGCTCTACTCGAGGGGGTAGTTGAAAACGGCACCGCAAAAGGGATTAAAACAAACCGGTACCGTATTGCAGGGAAGACCGGTACTGCCAAAATTGCCAACCGAAATAAAGGGTATGCCGAACGCCGTTACCGGGCCTCTTTTGCCGGCTATTTCCCTGCCGATAAGCCTAAATACTCGTGCCTGATAGTGGTATCCGACCCCAAAGGGGCTTTCTACGGCAGTTCAGTAGCAGCCCCAGTTTTCCGAACTATTGCCGACAGGGTATATGCCTCAGATAAAGCATTTGAACAGGTAGTGAAGAAAAAAACCGATTGGCTCGATTTCTTCCGGATCAACAAAAAAAAGTATGTTCCCCCTGTGCTAAACGGTCATCCCGAATCGACTGAAATTATTTGCAAGGAATTAGGCATTAAGCAATCAAGCAAAAACGAGAAGGCCGACTGGGTTTATACCCAGGAAAAAAACGGGATTGTGGAGCTCCAACCTCGTAAGATTTCTGAAAACCAAATGCCCAACGTAGTTGGAATGGGAGCTTCAGATGCTGTTCACCTGATTGAAAAGGCTGGTTTGCGGGCTAAATTAAATGGAGTGGGAGTGGTAAGAAGGCAATGGCCCGATCCTGGTTCCAATTGCCATCATGGTCAAACTGTAAATATTGAATTAGGAAGAAACTGATAAAAGGCGAAACATGACTAACTTGAACAACCTGATCAACAACCTGCCCTATACCTTGGCTTTGGGAAATACCAACCAAAACATTTCAGGCCTGGCATTCGATTCGCGCGAGGTAAAACCCGGGTACCTGTTCTTCGCCATTAAAGGAACCAAAACCGATGGGCACCAATTCATTGGCAAAGCCATCGATAACGGGGCTGTGGCCATTGTATGCGAAATAAGCCCAGAACCTAACCCTGATGGGATTTGCATTCTGCTTACAACCGATCCTGCCAACTTTTTAGGGAAGGTGGCTTCCCGCTATTATGGTGAACCTTCCCAAAAAATGAAATTAATCGGGGTAACAGGCACCAACGGCAAAACCACCATTGCCACCTTACTTTACCGGATGGCTTTGATGCTGGGATATAAAGCCGGGCTGATTTCAACGGTTTCGTATAAGGTGAACGATAGAACCTACAACTCTTCGCACACCACACCCGATCCCATTACCCTGAACCGCTTGATGGCTGAAATGGTGGAAGCGGGTTGCAGCTATTGTTTCATGGAAGTGAGTTCTCATGCCATCGACCAGAAGCGCATTGCAGGACTCGATTTCGACGGGGCCATTTTCACCAACCTTACCCACGACCATCTTGATTATCATCACACTTTTGAGGCCTACCTTGCAGCAAAGAAACTCTTCTTCGATAGCCTCAAGAAAGAAGCTTTCGCGTTGACCAACCTCGACGATAAAAACGGGAAAGTCATGCTGCAAAACACCCGAGCCGAGAAACTAACTTACTCGCTTCGTAGTCTGGCCAATTTTAAATGCAAAATATTTGAAAGCCATTTCGATGGTACTTTGTTTGAAATCAACAATCAACAAATCTGGAGTCATTTCACGGGTGCATTCAATGCCTATAACCTCACCGCGGTGTATGGAGCCTCCATTTCGTTGGGGTTTTCGCCTGAAGAGATCCTTGTTGTGCTGTCGAAACTTACCCCTGTAGAGGGCCGTTTCGAAATGTTCCGTTCCGATGACGGGCGTTATGCTGTGATCGATTACGCCCATACCCCCGACGCGCTAAAAAATGTACTGTCCACCATCGACGAGATGCGTACCCGCAACGAGCAATTGATCTGTGTAGTCGGGGCCGGTGGCGACCGCGATAAAACCAAGCGCCCCATCATGGCACGGATTGCATGCCAATACAGTAACCGTGTGATCCTAACCTCCGACAACCCCCGAACCGAAGACCCAATATCGATTTTAAAAGATATGGAAGCCGGCATCGATGCCCCTTACCGGAACAAAGCCGTGACCATTGCCGACAGGAGGGAAGCGATAAAAACAGCTGCTTTACTTGCCCGTCAGGGCGACATCATCCTGATCGCCGGGAAAGGGCATGAAAACTATCAGGAAATCAACGGGGTGAAATACCACTTCGACGATCGTGAAGAAATTAAAAAAGTGTTTTCAACTCATTAAAACAGAACAACATGTTATACCATCTGTCATCTTGGGCCGAACAATGGGATATTCCCGGAATGGGTGTATTTCAGTACATTACCTTCAGGGCAGCCGGAGCCATCATTGTATCGTTGTTCATCAACATGGTATTCGGGAAAAAAATCATCAACCTGCTCCGCCGCCGCCAAATTGGTGAAGACATCCGCGACCTCGGGCTTGAGGGACAGATGCAGAAGAAAGGTACCCCAACCATGGGCGGACTGATCATCCTGGCTTCGATATTGATCCCAACCTTATTGTTTGCCCGGCTCGACAACATTTACACCTGGCTGATGATCATCACCACGGTTTGGCTGGGCCTTATCGGTTTCATCGACGACTATATCAAAGTATTCAAGAAAGACAAGAAAGGACTGGCCGGAAAATTTAAGATTTTAGGACAGGTTTCGCTGGGGCTGATCATCGTACTAGCCTTATTTTTTAGCGACGACGTGGTGGTACGAAAAAAGGTAAAAAACAACGATGGCACCTTTAAAACCGAGGTGAGTCAAAACGAAGATACCGGATTTCACGAAATTAACTATTTCTACCAGGACGTTAAATCGACTGCAACCACCATTCCTTTCATAAAGAACCAGGAACTCGATTACAAGGTACTATTCAGTTTTCTACCCGATAAAGCAGCCTCGATTGCCGTATGGATTTTTTATGCCTTACTGGTTATTTTCATTATCACTTCCCTATCGAATGCCACAAACCTGACCGATGGCCTCGACGGCCTGGCCACAGGCACTTCGGCCATCAGCGGGGCAACCCTGGGGATATTGGCCTATGTGAGCGGCCACGTGGTGCTGGCCGATTACCTGAACATCATGTACATCCCCAACATAGGCGAATTATCGGTTTTCGTTGCAGCTTTCATTGGAGCCACGGTAGGTTTTCTCTGGCTCAATGCTTATCCCGCGCAAGTCTTCATGGGCGATACGGGGAGTCTCGCTTTGGGGGGAATCCTGGCTGTGTTTGCCATCATCATACGGAAAGAGATCATGATTCCGATTTTTTGCGGGATCTTCCTTTTCGAAAGTTTGTCTGTAATCATTCAAGTCGGTTATTTTAAATATTCAAAAAGGAAATATGGTGAAGGGAGGCGCGTCTTTCTTATGGCGCCCCTTCATCACCATTTCCAGAAGAAAGGAATACCCGAATCGAAAATAGTGGCCAGGTTTTGGATTGTGGCCATCCTGTTGGCTGCCATCAGCATCGTTACCCTGAAAGTAAGGTAAGAAATGAAAAAACGACTGGTCATATTGGGAGCAGGTGAAAGTGGTGTAGGCACTGCGATACTTGGGGCAAAGCAAGGTTTCGAAGTGTTCGTTTCCGACCTGGGCAGCATTAAACCAACTTATCGGGCTGAACTGGAATCAAATGCAATCGACTTTGAGGAAGGGGCCCATACCATCGAAAAAATTATTTCAGCCGACCTTGTAATAAAAAGCCCGGGCATCCCCGAGAAGGCCCCTATTATCAAGCTGTGTATAGAAAAAGAGATACCCGTGATTTCGGAAATCGAGTTTGCAGGGAAGTACACTCAGGCAAAGATGATCTGCATCACCGGGAGCAACGGGAAAACCACCACGACCTTGCTTACTTACGAAATTTTCAAAAGGGCGGGCTTGAATGTAGGCCTTGCGGGAAATGTAGGATACAGTTTCGCACGCCAGGTGGCCACCGAGAATTTTGATTACTATATTCTCGAAATCAGCAGTTTTCAGCTCGATGGAATGCACCAGTTTAAAGCAGACATTTCCATCCTGATGAACATCACCCCCGATCACCTCGATCGCTATGGATATGAACTACAGAACTATGTCGACTCAAAATTCCGGATCATCCAGAATCAAACCGATAAAGATTACTTTATCTATTTTGGGGAAGACCCCATTGTACTTGCCGAAATAAAAAAACGCAACCCGGCAGTCAATGCCATTCCTTTTTATCTGGGTAAGCCCACCGAAAAGAATTCAGCATTCATCGAAAACGAGCAATTAAAAATAGTATTAAATGATAAAACCTTTACAATGTCAATGTACGATTTAGCCCTTCAGGGCCAGCACAATGCCTGTAACTCGATGGCGGCCGCCCTGGCCGGGAAGATTTCAGGCATCAGGAACGAATACATCCGCGATTGCCTGGCCGATTTTCGCGGAGTGGAGCACCGACTCGAAAAATATTTAACGGTTCATGGCGTGGAATACATCAACGACTCGAAAGCCACTAACATCAATTCGACCTGGTATGCCCTTGAATCGATGACCCGGCCCACCATTTGGATCGTGGGCGGGATCGACAAGGGAAATAACTATGCCGAATTAAAGGAGCTGGTAAAAACCAAGGTAAAAGCCATTATTTGCCTGGGGCTCGACAACCATAAAATTGTGGAAGCATTTTCCGACCTGGTTCCCCAGATTGTTGAAACCAAAAGCATGAAACACGCGGTACAATCGGCCTATTTCCTTGCCGAAAATGGCGATACGGTTTTACTATCGCCTGCTTGTGCCAGCTTCGACCTTTTCATGAATTACGAAGACAGAGGAAAACAATTTAAACAAGAAGTCAGGGGGCTTTGATTATGGATAACAGGTTGATGAAGGTATTCAGAGGCGACCAGGCAGTATGGATTATTTTGTTCATACTCTCGCTTTTCTCACTGCTCATAGTGTACAGTTCGACCGGTTCGCTGGCTTACAGGCAAATGGGAGGAAATACCTTTTTCTATCTTGTCAAACAATTTTTTATGATTGGTGCAGGCTTCCTCGTAATTTGGCTGGTCACCCAATATTTACCCATTAAATACCTTTCAGCCTTAGCACCTATTTTGTTGGGCATTGCCATTCTTTTTCTTTTTGTGGCCATTGTTTTTCGCATTGGCACCCAAGGCTCGGGCCGTACAATCAGTTTAGGTTTTATCTCGTTTCAACCGGCCGAGCTGGCCAAAATTGCCCTGGTCTTGTTTGTTTCCCGCTTATTGGCCAACCATCAATCCAACGAATCGCAACCCGACCGAAAAACCTTCTTTTGGATCATTGGCATCAGTGGCGTGGTTTGCCTGGCAATCACCATGGTGAACTTTTCAACAGCCGCGTTGCTGTTTGGCACCATAATGACCATGATGTTCATTGGCCGAATACCTACCCGCTACATGCTGCTCACCATTTTAGCCGGCATCGTGATGGTTGGCGCCATTTATCTCACTGCTTCGTATGTTAAAATCGGGAGGTTTAACACGGTCAAAGGCCGGATCGACCGGTTTATACAGGGAGACCCCAACTCGGAAGTGGGCATGACCCAAGCCGATTATGCCCAGCTGGCTATTTATAACGGCGGGCAAATTGGTCAGGGCCCAGGGGGTAGCGAAGTCAGAAACCACATGGCCGCTGCTTATAACGATTTCATTTTCGCCATCCTGATTGAAGAGTATGGTTGGTTTGGGTTCACCGTAATTTTACTTTACCTAATCTTTGCTGCCAGGGCCGGAGTAATCATTCGGAATACGAAAAGATCGTTCCCGGCCTTCGTGGTTACCGGACTAACCTTGTTAATAGTGTATCAAGCCTTTATCAACATGGGGGTTTCAGTAGGCTTGTTGCCGGTAACTGGCCAGCCTTTACCCTGGGTAAGTATGGGGGGAACCTCGACTCTTTTTACCGCATTTGCTTTCGGTTGCATCCTCAGAGTGAGTTATCAGAACAGTATCGAAGCCGAACCATCTGCTAAAAGTTCGAAAAACGGTTTCGACGATTTGGAAGAGGACCTTGTTTTTTCAGAAAGCTCCAACAAACGATAATAACCTACAAACATGGATAAGATGAAAATAATCATTAGCGGCGGAGGCACAGGGGGGCACATCTTTCCTGCCCTGTCGATCGCCAATGCCTTACGCGAAAAATACCCGAAATGCGACATTCTTTTTGTGGGTGCTTCGGGAAGAATGGAAATGGAAAAAGTCCCCGCCGCAGGCTATCCGATAGTTGGGCTCCCGGTGATGGGCTTCCCCAGAAAACCTGGCATGGCCACCTTTCGCTTCTTCGCTAACCTGTATAAAAGCATGAGGATGGCGCGGAAGCTGGTAAAAGAATTTGCACCCGATGTGGTTGTGGGAGTGGGTGGTTATGCCAGCGGGC
>CAZSIK010000003.1:0-3278 GCA_964606515.1 uncultured Prolixibacteraceae bacterium | reverse complement strand
TACAGGAACAAAACTCGTATGCAGGGATCACCAATCGTCTTCTTGCAAAAAAAGCGGATAAAATATGTGTTGCTTACGACCAAATGGAGCGCTTTTTCCCGGCAGCAAAAATTGTGTTTACAGGCAATCCTGTTCGAAAAGACCTGCTCCCAACTGCAGAAAAAACTGCCGAAGCCCGAGAGTACTTCAACATATCCAGAGATAAAAAAGTATTGTTGGTAGTTGGAGGAAGTCTTGGAGCAAGAACTTTGAACAACAGCTTACTTGCTTCAATTGAACAACTGGCCGCATCAGAGGTAGAAGTAATCTGGCAAACCGGGAAAATTTATTTCCCTACCATCACCGGGCATTTGCAAGGCAAAGTTTATCCTACTATACACATTCATGAATTCGTGTCGCGAATGGACCTTGCCTATGCCCTCGCCGATCTGGTTATCTCGCGGGCCGGGGCTGGTACCATCTCGGAACTTTGTCTGATGAGAAAACCCTCGATCCTGGTTCCGTCGCCCAACGTGGCCGAAGACCATCAAACCCGCAATGCCATGGCCCTGGTTGGAAAACAGGCTGCCTTGCTGGTTCGCGATGAAGAAGCCCTTGAAATGCTGGTCGCGAAAGCACTTCAAACGTTGAACGATCCTGTAGCCTTGGAAAAAATGGCCAGCCAAATTGCGTTGCTGGCCAAACCCAATGCTTCATCCGATATTGCCCACATCATCATTAAACTGGCCGCAGAACGATGAAAGGATTCGACACCATAAAAAACCTTTATTTTATCGGTATCGGGGGTATCGGGATGAGCGCACTTGCCCGTTATGCCCGGCATCAGGGGCATCAGGTGGCCGGCTACGACCTTACCTGCACCCTACTCACACAGAATCTTGTTAATGAGGGGATTCAAGTTCACTACGAAGATAATCCAGCACAAATTCCCGGGTCGTTCATGCCCGGCAATACCCTTGTTGTGCGTACCCCAGCAGTGCCAGAGACCCATTCCGAACTCGTTTTTCTAAAGGAAAGAGGGTTTACCATCATGAAAAGGAGCGAACTGTTGGGCTTCCTTACACGCGATAAAATTTGTATCGCGGTTGCAGGCACACATGGGAAGACATCGGTTTCGACAATGACCACGCTACTTTTACTTGAATCGGGTTTCGATTCCGGAGCCTTCCTCGGAGGAATTTCACGAAATTTCAACTCGAACCTGGTGCTGCCACGGCACGAGGGGAACATGGTGGTAGCCGAAGCCGACGAGTTCGACCGTTCCTTTCTTCAACTTAGCCCCACCTTGGCCATTATCACCTCGATGGATGCCGACCATCTGGATGTTTATGGCACTCACGACCAGTTAACCAAAGCCTTTGGAGATTTTATCGCTCAGGTAAAACCGGGAGGAATGGTTTTGATCAAGAAAGGACTTGATGTACAAAAGTACCTTCCGAACTCTTGTAAGTGCTATACCTACTCGATTGAGGGCGAGGCCGATTTTTATGCCGGGGAGATCCGGATTGTGAATGGGGCCTACCAATTCAACCTGCATACTCCCAAGGGAATCATCGAAGGCATCAGGTTCAACTACCCGGGAAGGGTGAACTTGGAAAACATGATTGCTGCTGCGGCAGTTTCCCTAATATTTGGAGCCGAAACCGAAAAAGTCAAAGCCGGTTTCTTAAAATATCTTGGGGTAGAACGCCGATTCGATATTCGTTTCCGTAATGAAAAAGTGATCTATATCGACGACTACGCACATCACCCTGAAGAATTGAATGCGACCATCCGATCGGTGAAAGAGCTTTATCCCGGCAAAAAGATTTTGGGAGTTTTTCAACCCCATTTGTACAGCCGAACCCGCGATTTTGCTGAAGGTTTTGCCCGGAGCCTCGATCTTCTCGACGAAACCATTCTGCTCGATATTTATCCGGCAAGGGAAATGCCCATCGAAGGGATCAGCAGCGACACCGTGCTTAACTTGATGCAATCGAAGCAGAAACACCGTGCTACGCTCAGTGATTTTCCTGGTTTTCTCGACAAAATGAAATTCGACATCTTGCTGACGCTGGGGGCAGGAAACATCGACACTTTGGTGCCCAAAATAAGCAAGGCGCTTAAAAACAAGTACAACAATGAAAAATAAGGTCGGCAAAATAATAAAGCTTTTGATCGTTGTAGTCTTCCTGGCTATTCTTATGGTTTCATTTGTATACAGCAACATACAACGCCGAAAAGCCGTCTGCACGGAGTTAAGCATCCGTTTTTCCGACGAAGTTCAGTACCTGTCTTCGAAACAAATCGAAAGAATCATTTACCACAAATTACCCAAACTCAAAGGGTGTAAACTCGATACTCTTGAAACTGATTATCTTGAAGATGAAATTGAAAAATTAGCCTGGGTGAAGAAAGCCGACATCTTCAAGGGATACGGCAAAAGAGACAAGTGCATGGTTGGAATCCTGAACGTTACCATCAAACAATACAAACCTAAGTTCAGGGTCCAAAATGGTGAATCGGGTTTTTATGTCAGCAACGAAAAAAAACGGCTACCCCTTTCTCCTTTGCATACGCCAAGAGTTCTCGTGGTAACCGGTGGAATCAACAAAGATCTCCTTGAAAAGGAACTTTTCGATTTCATTTTTTTCATTGAGAAAGATAAATTCTGGAAATCGATGATCGAGCAAATTCATGTTACCCGTAAAAAAGAACTGGTTTTGGTGCCCCGTATCGGTGGCCAACTTATTGAATTTGGCCCCATTACCCGTAAGGAAGAAAAATTTGAAAACCTAAAAGCCATGTATGAAAATGGATTCAATGAAGAAACTTGGAAAAAATACCGTTCAATGTCGTTAAAATATAAGAATCAAGTGATTTGTACCTTAAAATAATACTCCTGTTATGGAACGAAATAATCTATTTGCATCTGTCGATATCGGAACGAACAAAGTAGTTTGTCTGATCGGGAAAGAAACGGAATCAGGCCAGCTCGAAGTCATTGGCCACTCGAAAACTGCTTCGGCAGGAATCCGTCGAGGAGTTATTGTAAATATCGAGGAAACCGCCGAGGCCATTGCTTATGCGGTTAAAAATGCTTCAGAAAACCTGCCCTCGGCAATCAGGAACGTGTACGTCAACGTGGCGGGACAGCATTTCCGCACAGTGGAGCGAACCTTGAAAAAAGTGCTTAACCCCGACAAAACAATTTCAAAAGAAGAAATTAAAATGCTTCACGATGAAGCTAAAGAGGTTGACCTACCCCCTGGCGACACGATCTATCATACAGTTATCCA
>CAZSIK010000002.1:36810-38407 GCA_964606515.1 uncultured Prolixibacteraceae bacterium | reverse complement strand
ACTGATTCATTTTCACCGACTTTTAGCGATGCTTTTCCAAAAGGTAGATACAAATTGACTCCAGAAACAAGCTGTACGTTGTGTACCACATTCAGGCCCAATCTTCCTCCCAAAAGAAAAAACTGTCCTGTGATGTCGGCTTGATCGACTGTTTCTTTGTTCCCGGTTAATTCAGTACCTTCAATTCCGTAACCTCCTTTCCAGGTCGCCTGAAATATTTTCAATAAATGATATTCCTTTAGTATGCCTACTGAAAAACGGGTAAAACTAAAATCTTCTTTATGGTAACTTTTATAAGATACTGTTGGATAATAACCTTTATCGAAACCGAGATCGGCATAGAGTTGAAGTCCGGGTGAACTAACAAAGCGGGAAATCCGGTAAGTCGCCATGAAGTCGACGCCTCCGATGGGGCCTGAAACCCCATGCATGGATAGAGAAACACCGTAATCGTTTTTTTCTTCGATGAACATGCCGTAGTGGTCGATTTTGCCAGCGGCCACATGGTAGAACACCGATGGGGTGGTTTTTCCTTCGGTTACTTTTCGGTTGTCCGATACTTTTTTCACCCTTAGCACGCTACGGCGTTTGTTGGTAGCAACCTGGTTGCGGCCCATCACGGTTTCATACACGAAGAACCTTTGGTCGACATAGAGCCCTTCTTTAGCGCCGATGGTAGCGGCAGGCGGATCACTGGCAATCAGGAGTTTTTTCACGGTGAACTCGCTCGTGGTACCGGCAAGTTTCTCAATTATTCCTTCAGCGAGCAGGCCGTTCAGATGATCGATTTTTTGCTGGTTGCTCATTTTTTCTACTTCGCTGGTGAGGGTTTGGCTTTTGTCGATGCGGAACGATTTCACATACTTGACCTTGTACTGGGTGTTGTTGAATTTTTCGATCTTTTGTTTCCGTAGGCCTTCATCGTCGTTATCGTTGATCCAAAGGTCGCCATAAAAAACTGCGCCAGCTTCCTCGTCCCAGACCAACTTGTAAAGGTAAGCCCGTGCCGCGCCTTTGTAATATATTTTGTTGTTGCTGTCTTTCAGGGGCTCAATCCCGCAATGGTTGATCATCAGCAAGTAACTCTTTTGAAGGAGTTTTTCGCCCATGTCTTCGAGGGCCGCGGTACGCCGCTCGCTGGCTACCTTGGTCAGATAGTCGTTGTCGGTGGCATTGTATAAACCACGTTGCCTGATCAGGTCCATGTTGAACATCCCTTCGGGGCTTCTTGAAAACCATTTTTCAACCATCAATCTGCCGAGGGCAGCCTGGTCGATCGCGGGTATCAACCGGCCAGAATCGGGTAGAACATAACTTACATTCGATAGGTCGAAGTTGATTACCTTGGTGGAAATGGCATGGTCATCGTAGCGATCGGGGATTTTAATTCCTTTTGTATATAGATTTTTTGCCGAGTTCCTGATCGACTGGTTCATGTGTTCGTCGGGAGCAGGATCGTCGACATACACTACCGATAAGGAGATACGGTCGTACGAAGGACTCGAACTGGTTTGCTGAGCCTGTAAAAACTGGCCGATCACGAAAAACAGGATTAAAAAAGGTAAGGATATTTTTCTCATAGTCAGTCTTATAAAGC
>CAZSIK010000002.1:33930-36800 GCA_964606515.1 uncultured Prolixibacteraceae bacterium | reverse complement strand
TGGTTACACCCCGTTTTTGAAATGGTTTCTGGACTCCATTATTTATTATTATTAATTGTGTTATTTCATCCTGGATGTACTAATAATAAATGTCCTCTTTATTATTCTCCCAAAAGAAGGATTTAAACATACTTTAAAAGTAGAAATAATTCAAGATATAATCAATGGGTAAATTTCTAATTCTTGATCTGTAATAAACTTGTTACTTGAATCTTTCAGGTGTCGATAGTTCCAACAGGCGGGAGTATGCTTCGTACCTTTTACGTTCGATTTTCGACTCGGCCAAACCTTTCGCTTTTTCCATTCCACCCATATAATACCTTTGTAACCAAGGTATAATGGTAACTATGGCATCGGCTAGTGAAAATGCAATGGCAATTCGGTTTGTGATGATGAAAAGGGTTCCGATTAAAACAAGCGATTTAATCCCTTCTGTCCATTCACCAATTGTAACTTGTCCCAATCCTGGAATCAGGCTAAGGTAATAAGACCTGTTAGGCGAATACCTACGGTCAAGGCGATATACTTCCTCGAAAATTTCATTTAATTCTTCTTCATTTCCCAATACTGAATTTTTCCATTTGATGGCCGATTGGATTTGTTCGTGGGCTAAGGTGTCATTTCCCAGATGATATAGAGCAATTCCATTTAAAAAATGGTATTCGCAGTTTTGAATCGAATCGCTTGTAGGGTTGAAATTGACCAGCTCCGCAAGAGCCAACATCATTTCCTCTTTCATTATCAAGCAGAAAGCTTTGCCAAGAAGGGCTTCATTCTGAATTGGGCTTGATTGGGAGTAGCTGTAGGCTTTGTCGTAGAATTCAGCACTTAAACCGAAATTTCCTTGTTCAAAATAGCATTGGGCAATGCGTAATGCAGGGTAATGCATGGGTTGATACCCAAAAAAAAGGGCGCGGTTATACTCCTTGGCTGCAATGTCGAAATGGCCTTGGGCAAATTGGTTGTTGGCAAATTCAACGACCTCTTCAACTGTTTGGCCGTTCACAAAAATGAATAGCAATAAACTAATAATCAGAAAACAGAGCTTCTTGGGCTTCATGGGTTAACTGGTGGTTAATTTGGTGATTATACCGTTCGGCAGCTTTGTGGCCGCCGTAAATATTGCCCAGGTAGTAACTGGCTGCAAGGCCGCTTACGATCCAGGGATAGACACTGTCGGAACCATACTTGTTGAATGCCCTGACGGCCAGGAAGGCTGTGGAGGCTGAAAAGGTAAAAGCAATTGCCCCATCGCCCCAATAACCGCAATATATTTTACCGCTTCCCGGGAGAATTACCGACATCAATGCGGCCAGCCATGGGCTTTTCCTTCCAAGTGACACTCCTTTAACTGCAATACCCCTGAGGGCATTCATTTTAATACTTTCAATACCTGAATAATTTAACGATTGGGAGTAGGCCTGTTTCCAATCCTGTTTCAGGAGTAAAACGCCCAAATGATGTTCGGGTTGTTGGTCGAAGACCATTCCGGAATGGATACGGCCGAGTACTTCGTCGTAACGCCCCTGCACCATTTGTAAACGAATGTATTCGTTCCGGTATTCCTGGCTTAAATAGGCTGAAAAATGTTGTGCCTGATTGAAAAACCGGTTCGCTTCTGGAAAAAGTTCCAGTTTCCGCAACGACTGTAATAAAAGTAATTGTATAGAAGAATCGGGATCACAAAAATAGTTGATCCGTTCCAATTCGTGCCGTGCCAATTCGTATTGGTGGGTGAAGTAAAGATAGCGGGCGAATTCTTTCGACCGGCTGCAATCGCTCACAATGTTGGTTTGGGCACCCACAAGGCAAAACTGAAACAAAAAGAAGAGACCAAGTAAAATATGTTTAATATACTGGATCATAAAGATATAGATTTGAAGTAAGCGGGTATTGTCCTGGCTTGCTCAAGGGATGACAACGCGTCAGCCGGTCGAAGGTCATCAGATACGCTTTTACTGGGTTGAATTTTTGAAATGCTTCCATCGCGTATACCGAGCAGGTGGGGGAAAAAACACAACTGTTCATGTCTTGTGAAGAAAGGAAAGTTTTATATCCAAGAAATAAAAAAGCTACGGTGGTTTCAATTTCATTGTCGGCTTTTTTCAGTTCTAGACGATATTTGGGTTTTTCCTGAGGTTTTTTTATCGATTTCAGCAACTCAATACGTGAGGGGTTTTCAGCATGGCTACCGGTTCCCAAAGTCATAATCAGAAGTATCAGGACCATTAGGGTCATCTTATTATTACAATTTCCGGTTATAAATTTCATCGTTGCCATTCTCGTTAATCTTTATATTGCTCAGGTTGATGATCTGGTACATCGGATTTTGCTGGAAATAGGTAGCTATCAGGATCTCGGTGGGAATATCCAACCCCTCGGTGCGTTTGTATTCTTTCAGGATTTGCCGGTTGGTAACCGCACCTTCACCATCAAGCATGGTTATTGAATACAGTTTCTTGTTACGGGTGGCCACTAAAATTTTCGAGACCAATTTTTTTAATGGAGCGGGAGGTTCCCAGGTCGTGATTACCAGGTCTTTCTTTTTATCGACCCCTGTGGCTTTGAATTTGGAAGCTTCCAACCCATAACTTGAAAAATTTCCCGACAACATATAATGAAAAACCGATTGGGAAGGGATCAGGTAATTCCGTGTTTTGCTCTTCAGGGTTCCTTCGTTGAATACGAACATTACCGTATCGAAGAGTATTACTTCTTCTTTCTGTGGAAAAGTAAGGTGAAATACAATTTTTTTGAAGTTTTGATCATAATACAAAGTTCCTTTGCTTACCTGAAAAGTGCTGTCGGGCATTCGGGTTTTAGTAAGGATGTCGGCTTTCATCCGGTACGCAAACTGGGCACTGGATGCC
>CAZSIK010000002.1:17817-33920 GCA_964606515.1 uncultured Prolixibacteraceae bacterium | reverse complement strand
CTAAGAAAAATAATCAGTAAACATAACTTATTAAGCATGTTAAGTTGTTTTTGCCTTTATTTTGGGTTAAAAGTAACAAGAATGTAAGGAAGTACCAAAACACTAAAAAGCTCAATTCACTCAAGCGTAATGAAAATGGGATGATATACTGGTGAGCATGATTTACTTGTTACAATCTAAATTCATAAAAAACTGGCAAATAAAAAGCAATGTCGTTTTTATTACCATAAAAACGACATTGCTTTTTATTTAGGAAAAAAGGATCACTTATTTATGCTGCTGCCCAAAGAGCCCTTAATGCAAGTGCATAAATTGCGTAAATAGCAATATAAACTACCGTAGAAATCACGCAACCTTTAACTGAACTGCGCAACTGGCCTTTATCCTGATCAGTAGTTACTGCAACCAAAATAATTCCAAGTGGGCCAAAAATACATCCCCACCAGAAAGCACTCATTACCGGGGGAGCATCAGCAGCACTCATTCCCATGGCAAGGGCTGCATTGGCCGATACGTTCTCCAACAAAGAGCTGTTGCTCGTTAATAACGATTCGTAAGTTACATCGCTATTGCTTACTGTTTCAACCAAAGCTTCGATTTCGCCAAAAGCACTGTAGATTTCAGTTTCATCAAAATCAGAAACTACATCACTTGCGATCACATTGGCTTTCGTTTGAAAAACCAAAAGAAAACTTACAGCAAAAAGTAAAAGAATTTTTTTCATAAGTAGTTATTTTTAAGTTTATTCTATTTATAAGGTACTGTGATATCCGCCATAAGAAACCCCGATGATCAAAGAGTTGATCAAACAACCCCAGAAGGACTTCCTGATACTGTAACCATCGAAACCAGTCGAGATGGCCACGATCAGCATCCCGATCCAATTGAAGAGGCAGCCCCACATGAAGGAACTAAAGATGGGTGTATCGGCCGATGCACTTGAAAAAGCAGACATCGACATTGCAGAAATATTCTCAACCAAGGTTCCATTATCATTCTCAACATCATTGTAGGTGACATTTTCATGAGTTTCGAGGTAGGCAAGTAAATCTTCAACCTCGCTGAAAGCTCCGTAAATTTCCAATTCTTCAAAAACAGTAACTTTTTCAGTATCCTTATTTGAATTAAGCGATAACAGCCTGAAGGTATTGGCGAAAGTTTGTGTGTTTAAAATCAGCATTGCCAATAAAAGACACAACACCTTAAGAAAATGCTTTTTCATCTTGTATCGTTTTTCTAATTGGAAATATAAAAATATGTTTTTTGCTTAAAATTTCAAAGGGCTGATCTTATTTTGTTCTTGTTATAAAACATAATGCGCTAATTTATATACAATCTAAACGAGTTATGCTCAGAATAAGCGTTTAAACCCAATCAATTCCTTCACCTCAGCTAAGGTTCTTGCTGCCGATTCGCGTGCTTTTTCGGCTCCCAACCGGGCCACTTTTGCCAGGTAAGCCTCGTCGGCCAGAATTTCGATGATCCGGTTACGGATAGGTTCGGTGTAGGCAATAATATCCTCGGCAAGTTGCTTTTTCAGATCGCCGTAACGGATAGTGCAATTGTTGTATTGCTCCTCGAAATGGGTCAGGGTATCGGGTGTTGAAACAATTTTCAGAAGAGTAAAAAGATTCTGTACCGGTTCTGCTTTTGGGCTGTTGGGTTCGGTAGGGCCGGTATCGGTCACGGCACGCATCACCTTCTTTCGTATCGATTTGGGATCTTCGTACAGGTTTACTGCATTTCCTTCAGATTTGCCCATCTTGCCGCTGCCATCAAGGCCCGGAACCTTGATCATGTCGCCGCCATCGAAAGTGTAGGGCCTGGGAATCGGGAAAAGTTCATGGTTGTACATCCGGTTAAACCGCCCGGCAAACTTGCGCGCCATCTCGAGGTTTTGCTCCTGGTCTTTTCCAACCGGAACAAAATCGGCTTTATGGATAATGATATCGGCGGCCATCAAAACCGGGTAAGTCAGTAAGCCTGCATTGACATTGTCGGGGTTTTGCCGGGCTTTGTCTTTGAAGGAAGTGGTCCGTTCCAGTTCGCCCAGATAGGCATTCATATTCAGGAAGGTATAAAGTTCAGTTACTTCAGGTACATCGCTCTGGATAAAGATGGTTGCTTTTTCGGGGTCGATGCCGCAAGCCAGGTATTCGGCCAATACCTGCTTTACACCAGCCTGAAGGTTAACAGGGGTGGGATGCGTGGTAAGGGAGTGTATGTCGGCTATAAAGAAAAAACAGTTATAATCGTTCTGCATCCGCAGGAAGTTGCGCACGGCGCCAAAATAATTGCCCAGATGGAGATAGCCGGTTGGCCTGATCCCGCTCACTACGGTTTGTTTGTTCATTGCTGTATGGTTTATCGAAATTGAATTCAAATGCTTGCTGAATAAAACAGGGAACAAAAATAACAAATCATTTATCATTTACCGTAAGTCCCACCTGCCTTAAATCGGTCCAGAAACCGGGATACGATTTGGTGACCACGCCCGGGTCGTTTATCCGTATATTCCCACAAGACAAGGCAGCTGGGGCAAAAGCCAATGCCATACGGTGATCGTGGTAAGTATCAATTGGTTGCGGATCAGAAAACATAGCTTCGTCGCGAAGTCCATCCCAGGCCAGCTCCCCGTGGGCAGGTTCGTACAGGTTGGCACCCATTTTCCCTAACTCAACCATTAAAGCATTGATCCGGTCGGTCTCCTTGATTTTGAGGGTTTCGAGGCCTGTGAAGTGAAAAGGCACCTTTTTGCACACGCACATCACTGCGAAGGTTTGAGCGATATCGGGATTATCGACAAAATTCCGGCTATAGTGTTTTGGCAATTCAACTGAAGTTTTGGTCAGCCGTATTCCGTTGGCTTCCTGTTGTGAAACAATACCAAAGGGACCGAACCACGAAGCCTGGGCGCAATCGCCCTGTAAGCTTTCGAGCTTAAGCCCTTCGAGCAGGAGGTTGCACTGTTCGGCCAGCACGGCCATCTGGTACCAGTAAGAAGCTCCGCTCCAGTCCGATTCCACTTTAAAAGGGATAGCTTTATAGGGTTGCTCGGCTATCGAGATTGTATTTCCTTCCCATTTGTACTGAATGCCAAATTCCTTCATCAGTTCGAGTGTCATCCTGATGTAGGAAGCCGATGTAACCTTGTTTTTCAAAACCAGTTTCAAGCCCCCCTCAACGGTGGGAGCAATCATCAAAAGTGCCGAGATGTATTGACTGCTGATGCTGCCGTCGAGTTCGAGTGGCCCTCCCTTGAGGTGACTGCCATAAATGCTCAATGGGGGAAAGCCCTCGTTACCGGTGTACTCGATGCGGGCGCCAAGTTGTGTAAGGGCATCTACCAGGATTTTAATGGGGCGTTGTTGCATTCGTTCGCTCCCGGTGATCTCCCAACGGCCCACGATTTTCGACAGATAGGCAGTGAGAAAACGCATGGCTGTGCCGGCATGGCCAATGTCGAACTGGTTCCCGTTCGAGTAAAGAACCTTTTTCATCACCTCGGTATCGTCGCTGTCGGAAAGATTTTCAATAGTGTATGGACTGTATGCCAAGGCATTGATCAAAAGCACCCGATTACTGATGCTCTTTGAGGAAGGCAGCTTGATGTTGCCTTCAAGCCGGTTGTGTGAGGATATTATTGTATATTGCATAATTCAAACCTGTTGATTCGTTCCATCGAACAGTTTTTCAGTTAAATCTTCTTTAGTAATCTGATGATGAGTGGAAATATCATTCAGGATATTAGAGATCGTTCCTATTTTTAATGATGAATGACTGGGGATGGTAACAGAATGTTCTCCTCCGAGGTATGTTCTGATCCTGATATGACTGCCTGTTTGTCGGACAAAATGATAGCCTAATTTTTCAAGTAGTTTTATGAATTCATTTCCAGAGAGGTTTCGTGGAATTTTTATCATGCTGCAAAAATTTCTTCTTTAATATAATGCAACCTAACTATTTTTGGGACATCCCGATCGAAATGACAACGGATTGCCTCTTTGATATTTTCCTTTAGTTCTTCGATTGTTTCTGCTTCGGTGAATATCGAATGCCCTAAGGCCTTTGCTTCAAAACCACCCTCAACCGATTCTTCGACAATGAAAATAATTTCGTTCATGATGCTTTTTTTACAAAATTAAGAAAAATCAATCTATCTTGCTTTCAAAAAACCTCAAAGCCTCAATAATCAACTCCTTTTCACAGTCTACATTAATCTCTACCTTTCCAATTTCCGGGATTAGGGTGAAATTGATACGGCCCGCTTCGTTCTTCTTGTCCTGGGTCATTTTTTTAAACAGGCTTTCAAAATCAGCTTCTTCGATCTTAAATTCACCATAGTTTTTGACAATCCATTTCGATATCTGCTCACATTCTTCGACAGGAAAACCTACTTTTTTCGAAGAAAGGAAGAGTTCAGCACAGATACCGTAGGCTACTGCATAACCATGCAAGATGGGTCTTCCCTGATGCAGGGCCAGGCTTTCGATGGCGTGGCCTACGGTGTGCCCGAAGTTCAGCGCCTTGCGGATGTTTTTCTCGGTGGGGTCTTTTACCACGAAATATTCCTTTATGGCTACCGAACGACCAATCATTTCGTTAAGCACCTCCAGGTCGGGGTTGTTGAGGTCAAAGTTAAGGCACTCATCCCAATGAGCCTTACTGTGTATTAGCCCGTGTTTCAGCATTTCGGCATATCCCGACAGGATGTTTTCCCGGTCGAGGCTTTTCAGAAAACGGGAAGCAATAATTACGGTCTGCGGCTGGTTAAACACCCCGATTTCGTTTTTCAACCCGTTAAAGTTGATCCCGGTTTTTCCGCCAACCGAAGCGTCGACTTGCGACAACAAGGTAGTAGGGATATTTACAAAATGAAGCCCCCGTTTAAAGCAGGAAGCAGCAAAGCCGCAAAGATCGCTGAGCATACCACCGCCCAGGTTGATCAGCAGCGATTTTCGGTCGGCGCCATTCTCTTCCAGAAAGTTCCAGACTTTAATCACCGATTCCAGGCTCTTGTTTTCTTCGCCGCTGGTGATTTCAAGTACCGGTATCCCATTTAACAAGGCGATATCGGCAAGTTCGGGCAAGCAAAGACGGTGGGTGTTTTCATCAACCACGATAAAAACCTTTCCTTTGGGATAGCCCGAAATGATGGATCCCAATTCATTTTCCAGCTGATTGCTAACCCTTATATCGTTCACAAATTGAGGTTGGTTCATTTTTATGGTATTTTTATGTGCCCAAAATTAAAACAATTTGTTATTTTGCTGTACTTATTTGAACTATGGCAAACAAAGAGCTAAACAATTTTACGTTCAAACTCGAGAATAAGAACAGGGCCAATGGATTTTTCCTGTTTTTTATCCTCAGTGGTATTATATTCACCGGAATCGCGTTTTACCTGATCAGCCAGGAAAGCGCCATTCCCCTGATAATTGAAGTATTGGCCGCCATTCTGTTTTTCATTACATTAACAAAAATAAAACCGACCTATATTGAATTTATGGTTTTCCCAAGCCATTTAACGTTTAACTATTACCCGGTTGCAACAGTTACACGCGATTATCAGTCGGTTGATGTGCCCATTAACGAATTTAGCCATTTTTCGATTACCCGTACATTCTTCGGATTTAGGAAAGAGTTGGTCATCTCGGTGGTTACCCGTTATGGAATTGCCGATTATCCTCCCATCAGCATTTCAATTCTTAAAGAAGAAGAAATTAAGCGACTGGTGTATGTGTTGAAAAAATTTAAGCCTGATCAGCAAATGGAGGCTAGCCCCGATAGCTAAAAAAGGAATAAAACGATTAATACTTAACCCTCATGACATCACTTTTACAATATCAGATTGCTTTATCGCTTTTGCCCCATGTGGGGTCGGTTAATGCCCGTCGGCTGGTTGCCTACATGGGTAGTGTAGAAGCTGTATTTGAATCTTCGCTTAAGGAGCTGAAAACAGTTCCCGGTTTTGGCGATGGTTTGATCAAATCTTTGTCAGGCAGTCGCGGAGAGATTTTGGAGCTGGCCGCGAAAGAAATCGAGTTCATGCAACACTACCGTATCCGATCCTTTTTTTACCTCGAAAAGAATTTTCCCCGCCGTTTGGCCCAGTGCGACGATGCCCCTGTTATCCTCTTTATGAAGGGGGATGTAAACCTGAATTTTCCAAAAGCCATCAGCATTGTAGGTACCCGAAAAGCCACCGATTATGGAAGGGAACTCACGGATACATTGGTTAAAGGCCTTGCAGAAAACGGGCAGGAGGTTTTGATTATCAGTGGGCTGGCTTATGGCATTGATGTAGCGGCACATAAGGCTGCCCTGAAATATGGCCTGCCCACCCTTGCCGTGGTTGGTCATGGCCTCGATACAATTTATCCAGCTCCCCATGCCGTTGTGGCCAAGGAGATGATTTTGAAGAAAGGCGCTGTACTTTCCGATTTTACATCAGGCTCGAAAATCGACCCCGGGAATTTCCTGCGTCGTAACCGGATTATTGCCGGTTTGGCCGACTGTACCATCGTGGTTGAATCGGCATCGAAGGGAGGGGCTTTGGTTACAGCCGATATTGCCAATTCTTACAACCGCGATGTATTTGCTTTCCCGGGACGTACTGGTGATGTATGTTCGAAAGGCTGTAACGAGCTGATCAAGCAAAACAAAGCCGGATTGATAGAATCGGCCTCCGACCTGATGGCGTTCATGGGATGGGAAGCCAATAAGCAACCCCGTCAGCAAACCTTACTGATCGACCTTGATGAGTTGGAAAAAGCAATTGTTCAACTCCTTCAAAAGCAAGATATCCTGACTATCGATCTGATTTCAAGAGAAGTTTGTGTACCCGTCCAGAAAATCAATTCTACCTTGATGAACATGGAGTTCAAGGGGATTATTAAAGGGTTGCCCGGAAAAAGGTATAAAATGATGGGAAAGGGGTGAGGAATAGGAAAAAGTCATTGGTTATTGGAAAAAAGAAATCTCCCGCAGATTCCGCAAATATCCGCATAAAGCCTCTATACTTATCCTGCAAGTCCTGCTCACCCTACTAAGATAATTAGTCTTAAATGAGTTATCTTTGAACAAAGATACTTTTAAATATTATTCCTGTGAAGATACCTGATTATAACGATATTGTTTCGGCCCACCAAGGTATTGCCGGTTTTGTACATAAAACCCCTGTAATGACTTGTAGGAGTATCAACTCGATGTTTGGGGGTGAATTCTTTTTTAAATGTGAAAATTTTCAGAAAGTGGGAGCCTTCAAGTTCAGGGGGGCCTGTAACGCGGTTTCGCTGTTGCTTGCTGAACAAGCCAGCAGGGGAGTGGCCACCCACTCGTCGGGAAATCACGCTGCGGCGTTGGCTCTTGCCGCGAGGGAACGGGGTATTGCGGCTTATGTGGTAATGCCACTTAATTCGCCAGAAGTAAAAAAGAAGGCGGTTACAGGGTATGGGGCCCAAATCACTTTTTGTGAACCTTCGCTGGCCGCACGTGAAAAAACGCTTAAAGAGATTATTCAAGAAACCGGTGCGATTGAAATTCATCCTTATCAAAATCATGCTGTAATTGCTGGACAAGGAACTTCAGCAAAAGAACTGATTGAAGAAGTCGGTGTACTCGATTTGTTGCTGTGCCCGGTTGGAGGTGGAGGGTTGCTTTCTGGATCAGCTATAGCAACCAAGGCACTTTTGCCGGATTGCCGGGTTACGGGCTGTGAACCTGCAGGTGCTGACGATGCTTTTCGTTCGTTTTATGGGGGAAAAATTTTTCCTTCGGTTAATCCAAAAACTATAGCCGATGGGCTACTTACTTCTTTGGGAGCAATCAATTTCAGGATCATCACCCAAAAGGCCGACTCCATTGTAACGGTTTCGGAACAAGCAATCATCGAGGCCATGCGTATCATTTGGGAGAGGATGAAGATTGTGGTGGAACCTTCGTCGGCTGTACCTTTGGCAGCTGTTCTGGAACGGAAGGTGGATGTTTCGGGTAAAAAGACCGGTCTCATTCTGTCGGGAGGAAATGTAGACTTTGGAAAATTGCCCTTTTCAATGTAAGTTTTCCGTATAAAAACTACCAGGCGTGGTGCCGCCTTTGAATAAAACGTACCATCTCGGGTAAGGCTTCGGCAAGTGCCTTGCTGTCGTGAAAAAGCAAATCAGCTCCTGAATCTATAAGAACCTGGGGATCGAGAGGGCCGCTGTTCAAGGCAATTGTAAATAGTTGGGCGGCTTTCCCCGATTGTACACCAAGTGGGGCATTTTCGATAACTAGCGCCTCATTTTTTTTGAATCCCGATTTTTCGAGCGCGATCAGGTAAGGCTCGGGGTGAGGCTTACCAATTCTCACATCGTGCCCCGTGACCATTCTTTTCTTTGAAAGCGATCCGGAAAAATCGGTTTCAATCCGGTCGATCAAAATATTCTGGGCCGAACCGGTAACTACCCAGTTTTCCAAACCCATGTTGGCTAATTCATTCAACAACTCAGGCATGTATGGCATCACGGCTGACGTGGGGAGGGTATCCATGATGCGATGTTTGCATAGCCTGATTTCTTCAGTTTTTTCTGGACTAATTTCTTTGCCTAGGTACTTCATATACATGGCTTTTGCAGTGGCCAAGGCAGTACTTCCCTCATTCAGATAGGTTTCTTCGAGGGGCAGATCGAGGCCAAATTCCTTGAAGGCCATAACCCAGGCGTGGGTATGATTGGGCATCGAATCGAATAAAACCCCGTCCATGTCGAAAAGTAAACTCTTGATATTTAGTTTGATGCCATTCTTATTCTCGAAATTTTCAATGGCCTGTATTATGGGTTGTTGGTTTGTCATTACCTTGCTTCAATTAATCCTTTTATTTTGGCATCGCGGTACAAAGGTTTTTTCACTTCTTCGCGAAGGTGTTTTAGCATGTGTAAGGGGGCTTGGGTAACGGCAAGATTGGCCATCCATGAAGGGAGTGAGCCTCCGCTGTCGGTTTTCATCTGATACGAAACTTGAACTTTTCCACCGGATAGAGGCACAAGTCGCCATGATCCTAAGGCTTCGGGAATTCTGACGTATCCTTGTTTTTTGGGAAGGAAATCGGGTATGGCCTTGATGCTGATCAACACTTCCTTGGTATCGGGATTCTGTACCAGGCGGCTGAAGCTGATGTTGTCGCGTGGAGATACAGGCCACGGGGCTTCGGAAACAGTATAAATGTACATTGTGTTTTCTTCCCATTTCAATAAGCGAGCTTCTTTGGTCTTGTACATCCACTTGTTATAGTTGCCTATATCCTGTAGGAGAGCTACAATTGCCGATAAGGAAGATTCGATGGTAATACTACCTTTAAATGATTCCAAATCAGAATTTTCACTTTTGTGGGTATATACAGTTATCCCCTCTTTTTCCAACCTGAATATCCAGTCTTCATCCTGGCCCAACGCATGCACCTGTGTAATCAGAACACAAATGAGGATGCTGAAAAAATATCGGATCATCTTTTTTTTGATTTTTTGCCAATAATACAAAATCTTCGTGGGAAACGATCCATTTTATTTGCCTAGAACAAGATTAACCCTAAGATCGTAATTAAGGGTAAAGGAAATTTCATTAAACTTGGGAGGGTATTTCATCAGGTTGTTGTACGAGAATGCCCACGGTTCGAGAGGGGCAAAAAAGAAGTGGCCAAATTTTCCATTTTTTTTGGTATCCTGAAAGCTGCTTATTCCGTAGGTTCCTACAGGTACCTTGTCGAAACGGAAATCGACATATACTTTATCCTGAAAAATGGGAAAGATCATG
Source organism: uncultured Prolixibacteraceae bacterium (assembly GCA_964606515.1). Lineage (GTDB taxonomy): Bacteria > Bacteroidota > Bacteroidia > Bacteroidales > Prolixibacteraceae > CAZSIK01. The sequence continues at coordinate 24,128 of CAZSIK010000002.1, read as the reverse complement.
GTGTCGATTCCCGAAAAACGGTTTTTTCTGAATGTTTCTTCAGTAACCAGGAATACATAAATATCGCCCTCACGGGCAGCCACGTTTACCCTACCACTTACGGTATACTGTTCCTGACTAAACCCCTGCTTCAGAAGAAGGAAGCCCGATAGAAATACTATAAAAAGAAATATCTTTTTCATTCGAAAATTGTTTGTTTTTAATAGCCGGATGAGACATACTTGTTGAAGTTTCGTCCGCATTTGTGATTATCGAATCGTGGTCGTTTCATAAGCATGTTCATTTTTAATGCACTTAAAAACTGTTTCAGTTTAAGGATTTATTTTTAATAAAACCGTTATCCTTGTAATAAGTTTAGCCAAATGGCTTAAAAATCAGGGATTGCTTACAACATTGCTTAACGTTTTATTAATGATGCATGGGATTTCGTAATGATTATTTAATTTTGAGCCGATCAAAATGCAATAGTTTTGTGACTCGTTATTAACCTAAACCAGGCAGGTATTCATGATCCTTACTTTGAAACGGTTTGTTCTTTTCACGGCCTTAGTGCTGATTGTTCTGAAAGTTAACAGTCAGGCGCAAGAAGAATTCAACCCTTATGGTGAACCCACTTTGCGCTTCTTTGGCAATTTCCATTCGGGTCTGACCCCGGCCGACAACAACCGTGTTTTCGAGGTCGAGAGAGCCTACTTAGGTTATCATTATTTTATGTCGAACAACTTCTTGGCCGAGATCAAGGTCGATATTGGCAGCCCGGAAAACGAATCGGTTTATGCGCTGGTTAAACGCTATGCCTATTTTCGGAATGCTTATGTGAAATATCATGATAAACAAATGGAGGTTGCTTTTGGGATAATCAACATGACCCATTTTAATGTTCAGGAAAGCTTCTGGGAAAACCGCTACCTCATGAAATCGTATGCCGATGAATATAAGTTTGGGAAAAGTGCCGATTTAGGATTGGTTGTAAGCTATAAAATTTCAGATTATTTATCTGCCGATGTATCGATGGTGAACGGCGAGGGATACAGTCAATTACAACATGATAATTATTTTGAATATTGTGCTGGGACTACCTTTCAATGGCTCGGAAAACTTGTTGGCCGGCTTTATGTTAATTATGGTCCCTCTGAAAAGAAATCCAAAATGGTTTATGCCGCCTTTCTGGGCTACCGTTTTTCTGAAAAAATATCGCTTGGTGCCGAGTATAACTTACTTACTAATTATAAGTATTTTGAAGGAAGGGATCAATATGGTTTTTCTATCTATTCAACCTGGAAAATGAATAAAAAATGGAAGGTTTTCGGACGATATGATGTGTTGGAATCAAACCTGGCAGAAGACGGAAAACTCCCATGGAACCTGGTGAACGACGGATCGTGCGCCGTAATTGGCGTTGAGCACAAGATCAACCAGTTCCTTAAATTGGCAGTTAATTACCGCGATTGGTACCCCAAGGCTGCGAACATGGACAACCGGGCTTATCTTTATGTCAATGTTGAATTTAAATTGTAACAGCATGAAGAAAGCAGCCCTATTGTTGCCCTGTCTTTTCATCATGATGGTATTTTCCTGCCGGAAGAGCGATTACCTGGTTGAACCTTCAGCTGTTGCGATCAGCGATAATGGAGGGGGAACCGGCACCATTACCTGGCTTAAAGGCAAGGAATACCTGCTTGAGGGAAGGGTTTTTGTAAACGATGGGCAGGTGTTGACCATCGAACCCGGGGCCGTAATCCGGTTCAAACAAGGCAAAGGGAGCGGGGCTTCGGCGCTGATTGTGGCAAGGGGTGGAAAACTGATTGCCGAAGGTACTGCGGCGGATCCCATCGTTTTTACCGCCGATGATGATGATCTGAAGGGTTCAATCGGGCTTGAGGCCTCGGGCTTGTGGGGTGGGTTGGTACTCCTTGGAAGTGCCTCGATCAACACCCTTAGTGGTGAAGCCCAGATAGAAGGGATACCACAATCGGAGTCTCGTGCAGTGTATGGGGGCGATAATGATAACGACAATTCGGGCATCCTAAAATACCTATCGATCCGCCATGCAGGGACCCAGTTGGGAAGCGACAACGAAATCAACGGTCTTACCCTGGGTGGGGTAGGAAAGGGCACCGTAATCGAAAACGTGGAAGTCATTTCGAATGCCGACGATGGAATTGAAATTTTTGGAGGTACAGTGAACCTGAAACGCATCGTAGTAACCTACTGCGATGATGACGGGATTGACATCGACCTGGGCTATCGGGGAAATATTCAATCGGTTTGTATCATCCAACATCCTGATTTTGGGGATAAAATTCTTGAAATAGATGGAGCTGAGGCTATAAAAACCGCACGGCCTCATTCCCTTCCGGTAATTTATAACCTTACTGCAGTAGGTAGGGGCGAAGCCATTCAAAATTATTGTGTTGTATTTGCCGATAATGCCGGGGGGCTCATTGCCAATTCAATATTTACCAACCAGGGATTCGGGATAGGGATTGAGTTCAGTTCTGTACGCCAAAATAGTTTTACCCAGTGGGAAAACGGCAAACTGCAAATCAAAAACTCGGCTTTCCATTTGGTTAACCACAATACTTCTGAACAACTGTTCAGAATCCGGCCCATCAACGATGAAGAAGCAGGCACCCTGCAGTTCCATCTTGACCAGTATTTTATGCTGGCGGGAAACCGGTTTGATGATCCTGAATTCATAATCGATGATTCGGGTTATTCGCTGATCCCCAAAAATCCTTCTACAAAAGAAAACCATGCAGCCCTGCCCGTGGGCGATGATTTTTTTGATCAGGCTCCTTACCTTGGTGCTTTTGGAACTTACAACTGGGTGGGTGAATGGACCCTTACCGGGGAATCGGGCATCGTTTGGTAATATTGGCCCGCTTTATTTTCCTTTGGTCCAATGATTCATAAAAGCTTCAGCCACAATAAGATCTTCGGGATGGGTTATTTTTATGTTTTCGCGGTTGCCTTGAACCAGGTGTATCGCCTGCCCAAATTGTTCAAGCACCATGGCATCGTCGGTAAAAGCTGGGTCGTAAGGTTGCTTGTATGCTTCTTTGATTTGCGAAACCCAAAAAGTTTGTGGGGTTTGCACTCCAAAGTATTTTGACCGGTCGACCGGTTTATTCATGTTCACTTCCTTTTTTCGGAGCGATTCCACTACCGGAAGAACGGGTAGCGCATTTCCCTCTTTAAAGGTGGTTTCAAAACATCGCTCCAGGGTTTCGAAACTCACCAGGGGCCTTACTCCATCGTGAATGGCCACAATGCCTTCGTCTGAAAGTGCTGACAATCCGTTTTTTACACTTTCAAATCGTACCGCTCCACCGGCAACCATGTTGTGGGGTATGGTGAAGTTATGTTGCTTAACTAAGTCCTTCCAAGTGTTGAACTGGAGTGAAGGCACTACCAACACGATTTCGATGGAGTTATCGTACTCGTAAAAACGTTGGAGGGTATGCATCAGCACAGGAAGGCCGCAAATGGGAAGGAACTGTTTGGGCAATTTGCTATTCATCCGGCTTCCGCTTCCACCTGCCACGATTAATGCATATCGTTTGGCTAACTCTCGGTTTTTCATCGTTGCGAAGGTAATGGTTTAGACCCGAATATGCTTGTTCCCTACTTGACCTTCCTTAAAAATTTCATTATTTTGTTTCGAAATTGTAATGTTACTTTCAAATTCAATACTTACAGGATAAGAATTTAACCATTTCAACATTCAATTATGATGCGTGAAATTTATCTTTTTCTTTCCGAGCTGGAACAAAACAACAATAAAACCTGGTTTGAACAAAATCGCGAACGGTACGAAAGTACACGCGAAAAATTTTTCTACCTTACCGAACTGCTTATCAACGAAATAAGATCGTTCGATCCGGAGGTTGGTTTTCTGGAGCCTAAAAATTGTATGTACAGGATTTACAGGGACGTTAGGTTTTCTAACAATAAAGACCCCTTCAAAACCAATTATGGTTCGTACATTGCCCGGGGAGGCCGTTCAAGTGGAAATCCAGGTTATTATTTCCAGGTGCAGCCCAATGGGCAGTCCTTTTTAAGCGCCGGGATTTATATGCCCGATGCCAATAAATTGAAAGTCATCAGGAACGAAATATTTGAACATCCTGAAGCTTTCCTTGAACTCATTCACGACCCTGAGTTTCAATTCAGGTTTACCCTTTATGCCGCCGACAAGCTCAAAACCGCTCCCAACGGGTATCCTAAAGATTGGGAATACATCGACTTATTACGGTTTAAATCGTATGCTCCTCATCGCCTTATTGCCGATGAAGAGTTGTTCGATGAAAGCCTGGTTGAAACCATTGTTGAAGAATTCAGGTTGTTACACCGTTTTAACCAATTTTTATACGAAGCCATATTTAAATAAGCCATAATGGAAAACAAGCATTATTTTCATCAGCCTACCGTTAGCGAGAGTTTGGGAAACGGATGGCAAACCATGAAGAAGTATTTCTTGTATCTCTTTCTTGCTGTTGTGATCAACGGGATTTTCGATGGAGGGATGAACAGTGCACGAGGAGGCCATCATTTCGAGGGATTTCATCAAATGGATTCGGCAATAAATTGGCAACCATGGTTATTGGCGTTAACTCCGGCCATTATCCTGATATCATTGATTGTGGTTGCCTTGGTTTTTTTAATCCGATCGGTAATTTCGTATGGTGCCGACCTGATGTTTGTTCAGGCTGCACGAGATGAAAGGCCCGAGATCAAGAATCTTTTTATCGGCTTTCAAAGCCGCTATGTTACCATAGTGCTTTCGAACTTGTTGGTTACGGTGCTGGTTATTGTCGGGTTGATCTTCTTTATTATCCCGGGTATTGTGCTGGCGTGCCGGCTGGCTTTTGTTTCCTACCTGGTTATGGATAAAGGAATGGGAACCATCGAAGCAGTCAATACCAGTTGGAACATGACCCGTAATTATGGTTGGAGCATATTCGGCTTGGGAATCACATCGGTATTCCTGTTCATCGGGGGTCTCTTACTTTTACTTGTAGGGGTATTTCCTGCCTTGATCTGGATTCGGTCTTCGTTTGCTTCTTTGTACCAGGCGGTTCTTACAGTGAAGAACCGCGATTTTTCACCCGGACTTGAAGCAGAAGCGCCAAGACCAATTTGAGAGTTTAACCAACCTATTTTTTTTTCCTGAACGATTGATAATCGACATAATACAATATCCTTAGCGACAAACTGTTTGCTTGTGTTGTTTTGAATAGGTTGCTCAGGTTTGTACTGTAATCGAGGTTCATCAACTCATTATCGTTGTAAACCGAATTTTTCCATACCAGCGAGAATTCACTGTTGGGAGCAAACTGCCAACGAAAACCCATATCGATGTTGAAGGCATTGAAGTTCACATCAGCGTTGCCAGACCAGTTATAGGGAGAAAGCGAGCCGTCGGTATTCAGGAGAAAGTATTCGTCGTAATCGGCCCAGGACCAATAATGACGACACCGAAAATCGATTTTTAATTTGGTGTTGAACGAATAAACCATCTCGATCAGGTTGACAAGGGTGTGCCGATCGAAATTTCCAAAAAAGACCGAATCAGCTCCCTGGTCGTCGATATACCCCTTGCCATCGCGGTCTTGATTGGTCGATAAAGAATACGAAAAATTAAACTTCTGGGTTGCCTTCCACCAAACATTTAGGTTGCTCCAGTACCCATAGGTACCCGGAATATTAGAATCGTAGAATCCGAAGTTCCCAAAAAATGAAATCTTTTTGTCCTGATCGGTATTGGCGTCAAATTCAAAAGAGTTCCATGCCGGGCCTTTATAATATCGGTTTTTTACGCGGGGTTCATCAAAATCGAAGGTTCCCAAATTTCTTCCCAGATAACAACCTATCCACCAATTGTTGCGAAAAGTAGCATCGGTCCACAAATCGATTTCATGGCTGATTAAATGCGAAGGCGAAAAGAGTCGGTTGTTTTCCCAGGAAGTTTCAATATTCCAGTTCTTAAAAATCCCAAAGGGTTCGAAGATGTGGTAACTCAACTCCAAATCGTTTTCTACCAGGTTATTTCGCTGAAGGTAACCCATATCGTTGGGATCGAAAGAATCGGTTTTCAAACTGTGGTTTGCGTTGAACCTGAATTTCCCCTTTACTTTTTGTATGCCCAATGAATAACCAAACCCGGTTTTTTGTTCAGCTGAACTGCGATAACTTAAAGCTGCCCCACCGGTAAGCTGATACGTTTGTGCCTTGTTTTTCAATTGAAATTCGGTACCGGTTACATTTGCCCTGTAAGGATTCCCTAACATGCTCAGATTGGTGTTTAT
>CAZSIK010000002.1:0-17807 GCA_964606515.1 uncultured Prolixibacteraceae bacterium | reverse complement strand
AGTATATTATTTTCACGTTATTTCATGAGGCTGGTTGTTTTTCATGGTTTTTTCTACCACCGATACATTGTAATTAGTAAAGGGTTGGGTACTGATTTCGCGGCTTTGTTTACTTAAGGTGTCGGTAAGTTCTGCAAAGGAGGGTAAGCTCATGGCATTCAGAAAACCAATGCCCCAGCCATTTTTATCGCGTCCTGAAATTTTGGTGGCATTCACCAGCTGGGTTTCAGAAGGGTTATACGTAATTTTTTCGTTGGCCCTGAGCTGGTCGTCGCTGATGTCGCTGAAGATGGGCTTACGGCCAATCCTACGGGAATAAAAAATGCCAACCCGGTTAAAAAGTTCAGCCCCTTCAATAAAGAATTGTCTTTTCTCGCTATAATACAATTCGTAAGGGCTAAGGTTCAACTGATGGTCATCGGATTGGATTTGGCCAAAGTCGGGTATCAGCATCAAATCGAGCGTATGGCTGTTGCTTAGGCCGTATTTGAGGTCCATACCCCCTTTAAACAACGGTTTTAGCCCCTCGGCCTCATCCTGTTTTTCAAAGTAAACGGCTGCATAGGGTGAAACAGAAAGCCTAACCGGGGGTTTAATGTTTTTGATGCCCAACAATTCACCCGATTGCTGGATGAATCCTGAAATTGAATAATTGATGAAATTCCAGGAATTGTTTGAATTAAACCGCCGTATCCTTCTAAAAAAATTGATGCCCCACACCTGTTCATCCTTATTGGGAAACCGTAAAGCAGAATAAGGTACTCTGATCTCGACAGTCCATCCGTTATCGTGAAGGGAGGTCGCGCTTTGCCAAACCGCGTCCCAGCTGGAGTCCTCGTTGTCGTTCCCTCCTGGTTTTGTGGCTTTCAGATCGGTTTGGCTATTGGCCGGAGTAACCAGAAACTCGTAGGCGTTGAGGCCCTCGTTGTGTGGGTCAATAAACACCACGAAATAGTCGGAGGCCCCAATATTGTCGCGGGTGGTAACGTAACTTTGAATGCTGTCGGGATGGTCGTACAAAATGGCGCCAAAATACACCGCATTGTCGTCGTATAAAACTTTTACTTCGCTGGGTTGAAATGAGGGTTTGCCATTATAAGGCATGAGTTGTACAAATTCTTTGGCAACTTCGGCAGATTGATAAGCAGACTCATCGAGCTTCCCGTCAATGGCAATTGATTCGCTAATCCGCTTACATGTAATCTGTTTTCTGTCAATCGATTGAGAATAGCCTGCTTGGCTAAATAGAAGTAGGATGTACGCAAGAATAGAGGTAAAATATGGTTTCATGGCAAATTATTAAAAATGTAAAAGTAGACGTTTTTAAATATTAGTAGTTACTTTATAGGTCCATGTCGTGCAACATACGATGGCTTTTTTTGTAACCATTGTGACTATTTTTCACTTTTTATTCCGATATTGAAGAATTCTTTACGCGACACTATAGCTTATGAAATGGATTCGGCACATAATTCCTCCTGACCGATGGAAGATACCGGTAATTATTATCTTAGGTATTCTTACCGGTTTAGCTTTGTTTATCTTTAAAATATCGAAAGCCCATTCTTATTTGAGCGATGCACCAACTACCTGCGTGAACTGCCATATCATGGCACCCCAATACACTACCTGGAACCACAGCAGTCATCGGGAACAAGCCACCTGCAACGATTGCCATGTTCCGCACAACAATTTATTTTCTCATTATTATTTCAAAGCCAAAGATGGTTCCCGCCATTCCTACATGTTCGCGCTAAGGCTTGAACCTCAGGTTATTTTTATCCATAAGGCGGGGAAAGAGGTCGTTCATCAAAACTGCATTCGTTGCCACGAGCATTTGCTTACCAGTAACCTGGTCATGGAGAAAATGCCCGATTTTAAAAAGAACCGTACAGAACGTAAATGTTGGGAATGCCATCGTGAAACACCGCATGGAAGAGTAAACAGCTTGTCGAGTGTCCCATATGCACGAGTCCCTGTACCCGGTAGCCCGGTACCCGGGTGGTTAAGAAAACTGATGGGTCAGAAGGAATAGACTGTATGTATTGTATTCAAAAGAAAATCAATAACATAAAACAAAATACTCTCATGAAACCAATTACAGAAATGGTGAAGGAAAAACCGGCTATCGGGTGGCTAATTTTCATTTCAACCGTAATTATTGTTTTTATTTTAGGCTTATTGGCCTCAAGCATCCTGGAACGGAGGGCCGAGTCGGTTTTTGTGTATACCCCGCAGGTTACTTATTCTCAATTCGAACCTAGAAACGAGGTGTGGGGAAAAAATTTTCCACGTCAATATCAGTCCTATCTAAAAACAGCCGATACTACTTTCCGTAGCAAGTACCAGGGATCGGCCATGATCGATATGCTGGAAGAAAGCCCGCGTATGGTGTTGCTTTGGGCTGGTTATGCTTTCTCGCGCGACTATAACCAATCGCGGGGCCATGCCAATGCCATCACCGATGTGCACCAAACCCTACGTATAGGAGCACCGGTTGGAGAGCAAGTCAGCATTCAACCCAATACCTGCTGGACTTGTAAAAGTCCTGATGTGCCCCGCTTGATGAGTCAGAGTGGGGTGGCTGAATTTTATAAAGGCACCCTGGAAACCAAGGGACACGAGGTGGTTAATGCCATTGGCTGCGGCGATTGCCACGATGCAAAAACAATGAACCTGCGCATTTCGCGCCCTGCCCTTATCGAAGCCTACGATCGGATGGGAAAGGACATAACCCGGTCGTCGCACCAGGAAATGCGCTCGTTGGTTTGTGCGCAATGTCATGTCGAATATTATTTCAATAAGAAAAAGGTTGAAGGGGTGCAATACCTTACTTTCCCTTGGGACAAGGGAATGACAGTGGAAAGTATGGAAGGATATTATGATGAAATTGAATTCACCGATTGGACTCATGCCTTAAGCAAAACCCCGATGTTGAAGGCCCAGCATCCCGATTATGAGTTGTATCGTCTGGGTACCCATGCCCAACGGGGGGTTTCGTGTGCCGATTGCCACATGCCTTACATGAGCGAAGGGGGTCAAAAATATACCGATCATCATGTACAAAGCCCCCTGAACAACGTGGCCAATTCGTGCCAGGTTTGTCACCGCGAAGAAACGGCCCAACTGATGGCTGATGTGTACGAGCGTCAGGATAAATTAATCGAGAACAAATACCGTTTGGAAGAAATTCTGGTGCGGGCGCACCTCGAAGCAAAAAAAGCCTGGGAGCTAGGAGCTAGTGAAGAAAAAATGAAACCCATACTAACAGGGATACGACATGCCCAATGGAGATGGGATTTTGTGGCTGCAAGTCATGCTTCAGCGTTTCATGCCCCGGTCGAATCGGCCAGGATCATCGCCTCTGGGTTGGCCATCGGCCAGGAGGCCCGGGTAATGCTTTCGCGTGTACTGGCCGATTTAGGATACAATCAGGAACTGCCTTATCCCGATATTGACAACAAAGCAAAAGCCCAGGAATTTATTGGGCTCGATATGAACAAATTGAGAACCGAGAAAGAAGTTTTTATTAAGGAAGTTATCCCTCAATGGCTTAAAAAAGCCATGGAGCGCGAAGAAAAATTTGAAGTAACGGCTTTGTAAACACTGAAATTTTTTGAGTTCGCAATACATTCCCCGGAAGCACATGCCGACGGGGTTTTTTATATCCTTCTGTTAAACCTTTATAATAAAATGTAACGCTCGAATTGCGTACTACTGAATATTTCTACCTTTGCCCGGTATCGTAAAAATAACCATATAAGAACATAAAACCAGTCGATTATGGCACTCATCAACGAAAATTACCTTAAGCTGCAAGCCGGCTATCTGTTTCCAGAAATTGGCCGAAGGGTCAGAATGTATTCCGAAGCAAATCCCGATAAAAAAGTAATCAGGATGGGAATCGGTGATGTAACCCGTGCTTTAACCCCATCGGTTATTAAAGCCTTTCACGAAGGGGTTGACGAGATGGCGCAAGCTGCCACTTTCAAAGGATACGGGCCTGAACAGGGCTACCAATTCTTGCGTGAGGCTATTGCCGAACACGATTATAAAGCCCTTGGAGTTAACATCGATCCCGATGATATTTTCATTTCCGATGGTTCGAAATGCGATACCGGAAATATTCAGGAAATTTTTGGCCGGGAAAGTATCATCGCGGTGGGAGACCCGGTGTACCCGGTTTATGTCGATACTACCGTGATGGCGGGAAAAACCGGTTCATGCGGCAGTAACGGGTATTTCGAAGGGATCGTGTACATGCCATGTAACGAGGCCAATGGCTTTATTCCTGAGTTGCCTGATCAAAAGGTCGACCTGATTTTTTTATGTTATCCAAACAACCCGACAGGTACCGTGGCTACCCGCGAAGAGCTGAAAAAATGGGTCGATTATGCCCGTACCAACCAATGCATCATTTTATACGATGCTGCTTATTATGCTTACATCACCGATCCTTCGATCCCTAAGACCATTTTCGAAATTGAAGGGGCCCAGGAGTGCGCCCTCGAATTCAGAAGTTTCTCGAAAACGGCTGGATTCACCGGGACAAGATGTGCTTTCACCGTGATCCCTGCGGCATTGAAGGCTTACGATCAAATGGGTACTTCCTATTCGGTGAAAAATCTCTGGAACCGAAGGCATACCACGAAATTCAACGGTGTTTCGTATCCTGTTCAAAAAGCAGCAGCTGCAATATATTCTGAAGAAGGCAAAAAAGAAACTTCCGAAGTGATTGCCTATTATCTCGAAAATGCTTCGATTATGCGGAAAAGCCTGCAGGAAGCCGGATTTACCGTTTTTGGCGGAGTTAACGCCCCCTATGTTTGGGTGAAAACCAAGAATGGGATGAAATCGTGGGACTTTTTCGACAAGCTGCTCACTGAAGTCAATGTGGTAGGAACTCCGGGCTCAGGTTTCGGCCCCTCGGGTGAAGGATATTTCCGCTTTTCGGCTTTCGCCCATCGCGACGAGGTGATTGAGGCAATGAACCGGATCCGGGATTTGTCCTAATCCATTCCAGCTCCCGGAAGGTTACTATATCATGTGAAAATTAGATGAATCAGTTTTAGTAGAGACTACAAAACTGCGAATAGTTTGAGCATCCCTTCGTCGGAATTCCGGTCGATTTTCTGTTTTTTGATGAACGATTGCAATTCTTTTTTACGATCGGGGAATAACTTGTACAAAGCTTTGAAATTGGAAAGTTCAATCTTGATTGCCCCGTCAACCATCAGGTAATAACGTGGTTTCTGTTGTTCGAACCGGGCAGGTTGGTCGTCCTGATAAGGAACTCCGGTAACGGCTTGTGCAAATACGATAATGTGTTTTTTAAGCAGCTTTTTATCACCGTTTTGTCCCAAAAGTTCAAAAACCTTTTTTTGTCCCTCAAAAAATTGGTAGAGATAAGTCGATTCTCCCAAATTGATTTCATCAACATATTCGGGGCTCAATCCTAAAATTTGCCCTTGATGACGGGCTTCAAACCCTTCGTTTACGATGTTGTACCGAAGCGGGGCCTGAAAATTTTCATTTTGATATGAAAATTGTGCATCCACGAAGGTCGTATCAAGATAAGGAGATCCTTCAATTGTGGAAAACCCCGGTCTCATTTTGAAAATTAGGTTCGGATCGACATAACGTGAAGGGATTTCAGTAAATTGTGAAAATGCAGCCAAGGCCAAAATGATAAAACCTAAGGTGAATCCAAGTTTTTGCATATCGTTTGATGTTTCAAGGTTGTTTTTGAACTGTTTTCAAAAATAGCAAAACTACTTCATTCAAAATTCCCGGATGATGATATTTTATGGTTTCCTGTGTTACACAATTTCGATTTAGGAAACTAGGGACATTCCCGGGCTGAGCGTGTAGAGTGAAAAGTTCCTACTTATTTGGATTGCATAATAGAAGTGCGATAATCCCGTTTACTTTGCCTTAAAACAAGCAATTTCTTCCTCAAGCCGTTTTTTTTGCTTGATGGCCTCCGAAAGCTTTAATGCGTCAACCACCGATTGAATATCGCCTGCTTCGAGCAAAATGTAATAATACTTTTTACCAAGGAACACGCATTTTAACTTCAAATCCTGATGCTGAACAATAAATTGGATCACCGAATCGGCTTTTCCCTCGCGATAGGTCACTTTTTCCCATATACGTCCCATGAATTCACTTTGTCGGTTATCGTCGTGCCCAAGCGGTACTTCCTGAGAAACCGCTTGCAGTTGCTGGTCGTAAACCCTAACCGAAGTGTGGTTTAACCCCTCTTCGCCCATATAATGGCTAGTAAGGAAAAGCACTCCTCTTTCGTCGAGGTTCACTTCAAGAAAGGAACGTTTCCAGGAACGGGAGAAGGTTTGGCGCAAGGGAATGTATTGAGCATGGCGATCGTATTCGGTTTTTTCGATTTTGAACCCTTTTTCTAATTGTGAAATCAGTAATTCAGTATTTTTTAATTGCTTCATCCGGTAATCGATCAAAAGCCGGTACAAATCCTTGGTGATGTTCGATGCGACACCAATCTGTACTTGAGCTTTCGGATAGAGGACTTGAACCGAATCGAAAACCATAATTGCCTTCATGGTGTCGCCCATCTCTAAAATTGATTTGCCCTCGTTGATTTTGGCTACTGCCATTTCCCTTTGCGAAGGCCCACAAGCGAACATTAAAAGGGTGAATAATAATAATATTCCAGTGTTAAGGCTATCTTTAAGAATCATATTCTTTTGATTTTGGTGCTAAAAATACAACAGGAATTGAAGCAGAAAAAAAATATTGCAAAAAAGTGATCCTTTTGTTTGGCAGATTGAAAAAATTCCCCTTTTTTTGCACCGCAATTTTCAGCAGATAATGTTGAAAAAAGTTCAAAGAAATTTTATCGGAATGTGAAAAAAAATCATACTTTTGCAGTCCGAATTTTTAATAACCAAGAGGGTCCGTTCGTCTAGGGGTTAGGACGCCAGGTTTTCATCCTGGTAGCAGGGGTTCGATTCCCCTACGGACTACTTTAAAAAAGCTTAGAAATGGCAAATCATAAATCGTCGGAAAAAAGAATCAGGCAGAGCGCCGAGCGCAAGCTGCACAATAAGTACTATGCTAAAACCATGCGTAATGCTTTGAAAAAAATACGCTCTACTTCAGAGAAAAGTGAAGCTGAAGGCCTGTTACCTAAGGTGGCTTCTTTGATCGACCGTTTGGCAAAGAAAGACATTATACACAAGAATAAAGCGGCCAACCTGAAATCAAAGATGGCACATCATGTGAATGCGTTATAAGAATATCAGATAAAAGATACAGGCCTCTCCGGTTCCGGAGGGGCTTTTTTGTTTATTTTTGCCCATATGATCGATCAAAGCACGATAGAAAGGATTATGGATACGGCCGACATTGTTGATGTGGTGCAGGAATTCATTACCTTAAAGCGAAGGGGAGTTAACTACCTGGGCAATTGTCCGTTCCATAACGAAAAAACCCCTTCATTCACCGTTTCACCGGCAAAACAAATCTATAAATGCTTTGGTTGTGGCAAGGGTGGGGGCACTGTAAACTTCATCATGGAGCACGAGCATCTCAGTTACATCGAAGCCTTGAAATACCTGGCCCGAAAGTACCATATCGAGATTCAGGAAAAAGAAGAATCGGCCGAGGATGTAGCACTCAGGAACCGCCGTGAAAGCTTGATGATTGTTTCCACCTATGCCCAGGAGTATTTCAGCACTTTCCTGTTCAACGAAAACGAAGGGCGAAATGTAGGTCTTAGTTACTTCCACGAAAGAGGGTTCCGCGATGACATCATCCGGAAATTTCAATTGGGCTATTGCCCCGACCAGAAAAGCGCCTTCACCGATTCGGCCCTGAAAAAAGGGTACAAAATGGAGTTTCTTGAAGAAACGGGGCTCACCATCAAGCGCGACGACTGGATCCGCGACCGCTTTGCCGGGCGGGTCATCTTTCCTTTCCACAACCTCGCGGGAAGGGTGATCGCTTTTGGCGGGCGTATTCTTAAAAGTGACCCCAATACTGCAAAATACCTCAACTCGCCCGAATCGGAAATTTACCATAAGAGCAAAATTGTCTATGGAATCTTTCAGGCGAAGAATGCAATTACACGGCTCGATAAATGTTACCTGGTTGAAGGCTATACCGATGTGCTCTCGATGCACCAAAGCGGAATCGAGAATGTGGTCGCTTCATCGGGAACTTCGCTTACAACCGAGCAAATTAGGCTCATTAAAAGGTTTACTTCGAATATTACCGTGCTTTACGATGGAGACCCGGCAGGAATAAAAGCCTCGCTCAGGGGCATTGATATGATCCTGGAAGAGGACATCAATGTAAAAGTGGTACCATTGCCCAATGGCGAAGATCCCGATTCGTTTGCCCGTTCAATGAATGCCTCCTCGCTGGTGCAATACATCAAGGAACACGAAACCGACTTCATCCGCTTTAAAACGATGCTCCTTCTGGGAGAAACCCAGGATGACCCTATTGCCAAAGCAAAGTTGATTAACGATATCGTTAAATCAATTGCCATGATCCCGGGAAACATCCAACGTTCGGTTTATATCAAAGAGTGCAGCAAGCTTCTTGATGTCGACGAGGAAATTCTTTACATGGAAGTAAGGAAAATCAAATTTAAACTTTCGGACGATGAGAACCGAAAGGCCAATTTCGAACTGCAAAGAGCGGCAACCCGGCCAAAATCAACCCCTCCTAGTCTGCCGACGGTAAAGAATCCTTGCGAAGTTGAAGAAAATGCCTTGTTGAGGATCCTCTTGCGCTATAATAACCACGACCTTTTTAGTGTCGAGAACGAAACGACCCATAAAACCGAAGTAATTAAAGTAGGGCAATTCATTCTTGGCGAAATCGAAAACGACGGTTTATCTTCATACGATCCGGTGATGAGGCAGATTTTTGATGAGTTCCTGGCTCATTCCGAAGAAGAATTTTTCAACCCTGAACGCTATTTTGCCCAACACGAAAATTCAGCAATCAGCAGTGTAGTAAGTGGCCTATTGGTCGACAAGCATACCGAAAGCCTTATTTGGAAAAGAAAGGGAGCTTTTGTCGAAGATGAACATGAAATTCTTTTCATGTTGGTTCCCCGACTGGTTGAAGAATATAAACTCAGGCATGTAAAATTAATGGCCACCGAGTTAATGAAAGAAATTAACAACCTGGCTTCTGGTGAAGATTTGGGACAAATTATGGAACTTCAAGCCACCATCACCAACCTCAAAAAGGTCGAGAAAGAATTATCGGCCAAACTGGGAAAACGGGCAGTAAACAATTAAAAATGAACGAATATGCGAACAGTAGATCTTGTCGACCATGAGAAAATCGCTGAGCTCATCAGGAGTTGCCGGACTTGTTTCCTGGGAGTTTGTGGCGCCGACCATCAACCATATGTAGTACCCATGAATTTTGGTTTTCACGATGGGCAGATATTTTTGCATTCAGCCCAATCGGGGCGAAAATGGGAAGCCATGAAGGAAAACGCCAAGGTTTGTGTCACATTTTGCGTGGGCGACGACCTGGCCTGGCAAGATGAACAGGTTGCCTGTAGTTACCGGATGAAATCGCAATCGGTTATAGCTGAAGGTAGGGTAGAGTTTATCGACGACTTTGAGCAAAAAGTTGAAATCTTAAACCATTTAATGCGGCAGTATTCCGACCGCGAGTTCAGCTACAATGCCCCGGCAGTGAAGAATGTGGGAATTGTTAGGCTCAAGGTGGAACAGTGGGGTGCCAAATCGTTCGGAGAGAAAGCAGTAACCCCATGGAACCGGTAAAGAACATCATCTGAAGGTCGAACGATGGAACAAAACGATAACAATAGCCTGATCTTGCTTACCGGGGCCACAGGGATGCTGGGATCTTGTCTCACAGCCAGGTTGCTTGAATCGGGCCTCAAAGTAAGGGCCATCTATAGAAACCCTGAACGCTTAAAGCAATTTCAACAAAACATTCGATATTACTATCCCGAGAATTTTGTTTTTAATGGTAAGCTGCACTGGGTAGAAGCCGATTTGCTTGATTGTGCTTCGCTGGCCGATGCCCTCGAGGGGGTCGACATGGTTTTTCATACTGCGGCCATGGTTTCTTTCGACCCTTCACAAAGGGAGGCCATGCTTGAGAACAACATTACCGGCACTGCCAATCTCGTGAATGCTGCCCTTGTAGCTGGCATTTCCCGTTTGGTCCATGTGAGTTCAATTGGTGCGCTTGGCCCTTCCGATGGAAAAAATCCGATTGATGAAAATTGCCATTGGAGTGCCGGGAAGAAAAACTCGGGGTACAGCATAAGCAAATTTCACTCCGAGATGGAAGTATGGAGAGGGATCGAAGAGGGGCTGGAAGCCATCATTGTTAATCCATCGATCATCTTAGGACCGGGTGATTGGCGGAGCGGAAGCCCGTCGTTCTTCAGCACGATTTACAAAAAATTGAAATTCTATCCTCTCGGAAGTACTGGCTTTGTGGATGTCCGCGATGTGGTTGAGGCTATGTTGTTGCTCTCGGCAAAAGAAAATTTCAAAAATGCCTCGGGCAAAAGGTATTTGCTGAATGGTGCCAACCTAAGTTATCTTGAACTGTTTTCGATGCTTGCCCAAGCGATGGATGTAAAACCCCCCTCGATTGCTACCAATGCGTTAATGCTCTCGTTGGGCTGGCGTTTTTCTTGGTTATGGTCTAAAATTACGGGTATGGCTCCATTGATTACAAAGGAAAGTGTAATGGCCGCGAACCGGAAAACCAGTTACACTGGTACACGCGTTGTTGATGAATTTGGATTCGCTTATCGACCCATTGAAAAAACAATTGACGATATTGCCCGTATGTTTTTATCGACAGTAAAAGGACGCTAATTTATTTTTCCTGTTCTTTTTTAAACTTGAAAAAGAGGTCCATGATCTGGAATTCGATTTCCATTTGGCTGGCAAAATAAGGCAAATGGTTGTTGATGTTGCAATAAATCATGAATTGGTCGGCTTCATCACCATCGAGCCCTGTGAGTTTTTTGATTGTAGTGAGGTTATGATAGGTTGCAAAAGTATTCCACTGTTTATCGTCCCTGATCACCTTCAATGTTTCCCGTTTACGTTTTTCCTCTTCACTCAGGAAGTAATGCGCGTAGGATAAGGGATTGAGAAAGGCCGAAAGTAAGGGGGGTTTTTCGTTGTACGAAGAGCCTCTAAGCTCGATTGGGATGTCGAGAGGTTTGGCTTCAGGCAAGCCTAATTTATCTTTCAACTGGTTTCTTTCGGTTACCGTAACTTCGTTGATTAAATGTCGTACAGGTTGCATTTTAATGTAATACAAGTCCTTAGGGGGGAATTCGGTCAGAGAGAAATGATAATCGACAAAACCCATAGATCGGATGATCAAGGTATCTTCAGTAAGCATTTGAATCGTAAAATAACCATCAGCATTTGTAGTGGTACCTCCCCGTACCCTTGGGTTAATTACGTGGGCATAGGCAACCGGGGCCCCATCGTCGATACCGAGTACTTGTACTTTCACATTAACCATATAAAGTTCAATGCTTTGTGCGTACATTGGAGAAGCCACACTCAGCAGAAAGATAAAGGGCAGGAACAGTTTTAAGCGCATACTCAATTGAAATTTGGCTTAAAATTAACAGATTCAATGTATGAGCGATATCACAAAACAATATTTAACCCAATATTTAACCGAAATTAACCCTGTAATGATTGGATACATAGCAAAAAAGGCCATCGAACACGACAGCCTTCCTGTATATTTTTATCGGGACTGAATTATTCTTCCCGATACACAATGGCATTGATGTTCATACCGGCACCAACCGAAGTGAAGATAATAGGATCTCCCGAATGAATTGTATGTCCATCAAGCTTACCTTTTTTGATGAGATCGTACAAAGTGGGGACTGTTGCAGCCGAGGTGTTCCCCAAGGTGCTGATGGTCATTGGCATAATATCTTTGGTGCTTCCTTTGAGCTTGTACAGTTTCATCAGGCGCTGGCAAATGGCTTCATCCATTTTCTCGTTGGCTTGATGGATAAGGACTTTCTTAATGTCTGACAAGCCCAATCCTGCTTTTTCGAGGGCTTCACGGGCTACTCCCGGCACATTCTGAAGTGCGTATACATAAACCTTATGGCCTTGCATGTTGATGTACCGTTTGGTTTGGTCGTAATCGGGGTTCAACGATGGCCCCATGACCAGGAATTCAGCATCTCCAACCGCGTCGGTGCGTTCGGCATGCGACAGGATCCCCACCGGGGTTTCGCTTTCCCTGGCCTCGACAATAACAGCTCCTGCACCATCGGCGAAGATCATCAGGTCGCGGTCGTGAGGATCGCCCACTCTCGAGTTGGTATCGGCACCAATTACAATGCCCCGTTTGTACTTGCCCGATTTGATGAATGCGTCGGCCACAATCATGGCTTGCACCCATCCCGGGCACCCTGAAAGCACATCAAAGGCGACAATCGAGGGTTTCCTGATCCCCAGACTTTGTTTTACCCTTGCCGCGAGGTTTGGGATTAGCAGTGCCCGTTGTGCTTCGAACTCCAAATCCCCAAAATTGTGACCCATGATGATGAATTCGAGGGTGTCGGGGTCAATACCGGAACTCTCAAGTGCATCGTGAGCAGCAAGATAACCCAAGTCGGAAGCCATTTGATCTTCCCTGGCCCATCTTCTTTCATAAATGTTGGTGATCTCGTAAAATTTTTCAATGACTTCCTGATTGTCCTTTTCTAACTTTTTCTTAGTCTTTGGATCATAAAATTCGTGCTTAATAAAATCGGAATTTTTGATCACCACTTCCGGGATATAACTTCCGGAACCCACAATGACCGTGTATAAATTCTTGTTCATAGTGCCAATTCACTCTAAGGTTTATTTTTGAATATACTTTTTTAATTCCATTTTTTCCCCGTCGTAAACAGCATAGGAGAAATGGTTGAACCATTCGCCCAGCATGATCATGCGGCTTCCTTTGGCAATTTCCTCGTTCATCAGGATGTGTCGGTGTCCCAGAACAAAAAAATCGATTTCCTGAGTTTTGCAAAAGTTCCGGGCAAACCAGACATTGGTTTCAAATTCGGGTCCTTTGCTGATTTCAGGTTCAATTCCCTTGGCCAGTCGGCTTCTTTTTGCCCATTGATGCCCAAACCAAAAGGCAAGATTGGGGTGAAGGCTGGTGAAGAAAAATTGTGCTGTACGACTGGTAAAAAGCCGTTTGAGCGCCAGATATCCTTTTTCTTTCGGGTCGAGGCCATCGCCATGAGCCAGGAAAAATTTTTTTCCATCGATTTGATGGACCACTGGTTCCCGAAAGAGTTCCACCCCGATTTCAGAAGGCAGATAATCGGTTACCCATAAATCGTGATTGCCGGTAAAAAAACAGACCCTGATACCGCGGTCGGTAAGTTCGGCAATCTTACCCAAGGTTCGAACAAAACCCCTTGGTGCTACCTTTCGGTATTCATACCAAAAATCGAAGATGTCGCCAAGCAGATAAATGGTTTTTGCATCTTTTCCAACCATATCCAACCATTGAACAAATTTTGCTTCCCTTGCAGGATTATTGTTCATGGCCGGCGCTCCAAGGTGGACATCCGAAACGAAGTATGTTTTTGAATTAATCAAATCGATCATTCTCTTTTAAAAAACGCGCGCAAGTTAGAAAAATTCATTTTAATGCCTAAAAAAAGAGCTTGGTTGCGAAGCTTGCAACGAGATAAAAATATCTACTATTATTTGATGCAAATAAAAACAAATAACCATATAATCAATGTGTTGTATCATTTTCTGCATTCCAGCTTGGAGGACTGGTTTTATGGCTCCTGCTTTTTTCAGGATGGGTTAAACGTCGAATATTGATATGGTTCAGTTCAAAATTTTGTTTAATGTAGTATTGAGGGTGGGCCCTTTCAAGTTTTTAGCAATTATTTTTCCCTCGGGGTCGAGCAGGTAGTTGGCCGGAATAGAACCGATGTTATAGCTCATAATTGCCTGATAGCTACCCTTCATATCTCCCACATTGATCCATGAAAGCTGATCTTCTTCAAGGGCTTTAATCCATTCGTTACGAAGGGTATCGACACTTACCTGGTAGATTTCAAATCCTTTAGAACGGTACTTGTTGTAATTTTCCTTCAAAACCGGGTTTTGTATCCTGCTGTCGGGATTAAGTGCCGACCAGAAATGCAGCAAGACATATTTTCCTTCGAGTGAAGAAAGGGCTACTTGCTTTCCGTTCTTGTCGGGCAACTGAATGTCGGGTGAATTTCTTCCGTACTTCTCAATAAATTGGCGCATTTCAATGTTTTTTACGCCTTGCATCATCTTTTTGGTATCGTCGTACAGTTTTTTTACATGGTCGGAATTGGGGTACAGGGTATTGAGCGCCGAGGCTGCGGTTTTGATGGTCTGAAGATCTTGCACCACATAACTATCGTTGTTAAACCGTTGATAGATGGCCAGGATCGAAGATAGGGAAAATGGGTTTTTCATGATGAATTCTTTCGAAAACTGCGATTGGGCCCGAAAGATTTCCTCTTTTTCGCGTTGCCATACAAGCAGTTTCTCCTGGAAATCGTAATCGTTCTGGCACAGGGTGATCAACGAGTTTATCGAGTCAAGCTTCAATAACGTGCGGGTTAGTTGCTGGTTTAATTCCTGAACTTTTTGAGAGCCTATTGATCCATCCACTTTATATTCGGTAGAAAAGTTCAGGTAATCGGCCGAGAATTGCACCCGTTCCAACGAGTCGAGCAGAAGGGTAATGAATTTGTTCTCGTTCAACTTCAGTAAAAAGAAGGTGGGATAAGAAACCGTTCCTTTCAGCTTGAAATGGCCTTTTTGATCGATCTGTGCCGAGTCGAAAGGAACCGGTCCCTGAAGTTCCAGTTTTTCGAGGTAGATCATGTTGGATTGGTTGTTGGAAATTTTCCCTTCAATCCTGAATCCTGGCTTCTCATTGCACGATAATGCCATGAACACCACCAATATTGACCAAAAAAATTTTCTTGACATGGCGAAAGTTTTATTTCAGGGGCTAAAATAATCATTTCAAGTGTAGCCTGGCAAGCGAATAACATTTTTTAAGGGTCAAAATACATTTTAAAATGGTTATTTTTGCCGACGATTCATCACTATATTCATGGCAGGGTGAAAATACACAGCAATATTAAAGGGTTTCATTCCGCAGGGACCATTATTACCATTGGTACTTTTGATGGAGTCCATCTTGGCCATAACCAGGTTATCGCTCAGATTATTCAATTGGCCAAGAAGGAAAACCTTGAAAGCCTCATCTTTACTTTTTATCCACATCCCCGACAGGTGGTTGCCGGGCACGATGAGAGTCTTCGTTTGCTCAATACCCTTGAGGAAAAAAAAGAGTTGCTTTCGAATACGGGGATCGACCATTTGTTGATTTTTCCTTTTACCCCCGAATTCTCGAAGCTTCCTTACGATGTTTTTGTTAAAGAAATTTTAATTGAACATCTCAATATGAAGGCCATCGTGGTAGGGCACGACCATAAGCTGGGGAAAAACAGGGAAGGAGGATTCGACAATTTATTGTTGCTCTCGCAAGATCTGGGATTTAAAATTTTTAAGACCGAAGCTTTTGTGGTAGAAGATACCGATATTAGCTCCACCAAGATCAGAAAAGCCCTTGAAGCCGGCCATATTGCCCAGGCCAATCGATATTTGGGCTATCCTTATTTTTTAAGGGGGACCGTTTCACAAGGAAACAAGCTTGGTCGTACCATTGGCTTTCCTACTGCCAACATTATCCCCCCCGATCCTTATAAACTGGTTCCTTACGAAGGAGTTTATGCCGTTCAGGTGAAAGTGGGTGAAACAAGGTATAACGGGATGCTTAATATTGGATTCCGGCCTACTGTGAATCAAAACCTTGACCATAGGACCATTGAAGCTCATCTTTTTGGATTTGAAGGTGACTTGTATGGCCAGAATATTGCCGTTTGTTTTCACGAACGGATCAGGGATGAGATGAAATTCAACAATTTGGAAGAACTAAAGTTACAGCTTGAAAAAGATCAAGTTTGTGCTAAGAAACTCCTTACCCGGTCAAGCTTATGTTGAAGCAAGGTTTATCTCCAGATAGAACGAACCGGGCAAATTTCGAGTTGTTCGATAATTATTTCTCCTCCGTTGGTAAAGAGCTCATATCGGTTTGAGGCCGGATCGGGAGTAAATGGGGTGCTGATTACGTATTTTCCCCCGTCGATGAAAACCTCGATAGAGGAGCGGTCGATAAAAATTTCAAGCTCCATTTTTTTATCAATGGGTTGATAACTGATTTGTATCCCGGCAAGACTGAATATTTTCTGAGTTACATTGTATCCCAATTCCGTTCCTTGTTTGGCTTTATTACAGCGGATCAATAACCCGAAATAATCGCTGTTATGTAGGTTAACTTTCATTTTAAAATAGAACGAATCTCCTTTCAAACCAGCTAGCACGTTGTTCTTCAACCCAGGATAAATTTTCTTATCCTTGATGATTGTTGCCTTCTCAAAAAGTTGCTTGATTTCTTCAACTGGTTTCCGGTACAGTTCGATTCCGGTTTCTCCTTCTTTCAAGCTAAGCGTAAAAGGAAGGGTAAGTTGTCCATTGGATGGCAAATCGGGATGATTTTCGCTTTTTATTGTGGATACCATGATCAGCTGATCGTGAAACGGGCTTGCATTGGCCAGGGCAACCGAGCCTCCCAAATGGGAATTTCCATCGAAAGTTTTAAGTTCGCTTTCAGGAACAAATACTTTGCCGTCGAAACGGCCAATGCAGTAAGTTCCTTTCTCACCAAACAGCACCCATTTAATGATGTCAGGTTTACGGTCGACCTGTAAGGGGTGAAGCGAAGGAAACCCGACTGGATGGGATAAGGTGCCGGTTAAATTCCATTCTTTTCCCGATGATGAGTTGTAAAACCTGAGAAGACTTTCTTCTCGCGAGTATGCCAACATGACCCATAATTGGCTTTCGTGGTGCCAAAATACAAAGGGTTCGGCCAAGAGAAATTTTTGTTGGTTTGAAATCAAAATTTCTTCAATATTTTCGTTTTGAGGCAAATAGGTCCCTGAGAACAAGCCAACCTGATGGCGATTGAAATAACAAACAAGTTGTGAGTTGGCAAACACGACAGACCCCCACCAAGGTACTGCCGATAGGGGAGCACTTGCAGTATCGGGTTGCGACAAAAGCAGGGGACGATGTTTCCAGTTGAAAAGGTTGGGACTTACAGCATGGCCCCAATGGATATACCCATCGAGAAGGTTGAAGGGGTTATGCTGAAAAATAAGATGATAGCTTGAATCGAGATAGAAAAGTGCCACCGGGCTACCCATCTGGTTTTCGGGTGCCGAAAAATGATATTGGGGCCGGTAGGTTTCGTTGAAAGGCAATTTAGGCTTTTCGATTGCTAAGGCCCAGATGGTCACCGTGAAACAAAAGGCAGTATAGATAATCCTCCGGTTCATGGATGGTTTGGTTTTCAGCAGAAGCCAAGAAAGAATTGCATGTGCCTGGTTCCCAATATTTTTCAATTTACAATTTTTTAGCCACTTCAACTTCCTTGAAGCATTCAACAAAGTCGCCTGTTTTGATGTCGTTGTATCCTGCCACGTTCAAACCACATTCATACCCTGTGGAAACTTCTTTGACATCTTCCTTGAACCTTTTGAGTGAACCAAGGTCGCCGGTAAATACAACGATACCATCGCGGATGACCCTGGCTTTGCTGTTGCGTTGAATTTTCCCGTCGCGAACCAAACAGCCGGC
>CAZSIK010000001.1:38548-54883 GCA_964606515.1 uncultured Prolixibacteraceae bacterium | reverse complement strand
TGCTTCTTTCGGGAAGATCTTTGCTCGTGAGCGATCCGAAATATTTATCGATCAGTTTGATGGTGGGCTCAAATTCAATGTCGCCCGACAGGGTAATAGCCATGTTATTGGGTACATACCAATCTTTAAAAAAGTTCTGGATGTTGATCATCGAGGGGTTTTTGATGTGCTCAGGCAAGCCGATGATTTGTCGGCCATAGGGATGATTGGGGAACAGCGATTCCATCAGGGAGGAGAATGCACGTTCGGAGTCGCGGTCCTGGTACATGTTGAATTCCTCGTAAACGGTTTCGAGTTCGGTATGAAACAATCGGAGCACTATGCCCTTAAATCTTTCGCTTTCGAGGAGGGCCCATTTTTCAAGTTCATTAACCGGAACATCGTTAATGTAGATGGTGCTTTCGTATGAAGTACCTGCATTGGTTGATTTTGCCCCGATCGATGACATCAACTTGTCGTATTCGTTGGTGGCCACATAGGTAGCTGCTTGCTGCGACAATTCGTCGATTTTCTGGTAGATTGCCTTCTTTTCGGCAGGGTCGTTTGTTGCCAGATGTTTCTCGTACAGGGCTTCGATTTGGGCAATCAATTTGCTTTCTTCTTCCCAGTTGGTGGTTCCCATACGGGGTGTGCCTTTAAACATCATGTGTTCGAAGTAGTGGGCCAAGCCTGTGGTCTCGACTGGGTCGCACGTAGAGCCTGCCCGTACGCCCACCAGGCAGCTTACCCTGGGTTCATCGGCATTGGGCGATAAGAATACTTTCAATCCATTGTTGAGGGTATATACCCTGGCTTTAAGCGGATCGGATTTCACTTCTTCATATTGGTAACCGTTTGCATCGGTTTTCTTAACTGTTTTTAGTTGCGTTTCCACTGGGGTGCAAGCAGCTATAAAAAGAACAGCAAGAAAAATAGGTAGGAATTGATTCTTCATAAGCAAGTTATTTTCTTTTGATTTGAGTTAAAACAATGATAATTAGTATCCATATTTTACGATTAGTTACAAAACAAGTTTATATAATTTTGTTCAGGCTATGTTGATAAATATTATTATTTGACAGGAGGTTCAGGGATCGATGGAAGATCTTGCCTGTTTTTCATCTCTCCAAGGATCAATTCAATGGCCTTGTCGAGTTGTGCATCTTCACCGGTAAATTCTTTGTAGGGGTCGTTTTCTATATTAACATCGGGTGATACTCCAATACCCTCGACCATCCATCTTCCTTGCATCGAAACCGAGGTAAATTGAGGGATTCTGAGGTCAGTTCCGTCGATAAAAGGAAGAGAACTGGTAATGCCAACAATTCCCCCCCAGCTGCGGGTACCCACCAGCTTTCCTAAACCCAGTTCACGGAAGCCATAAGGGAAAAGATCGCCATCGGAAGCAGAGTATTTGTCGATCAGGGTAATTTTGGGTCCAACCAGGGTTTGTGCAGGTACGGGGGTCGTAACCGGCGAGTTGCGCCGCATGTTAACCCGGTAGGGGACCCGACTGAGCCTCTCGAGCAGCATGGGCGACACATTGCCCCCACCATTTCCCCGGTCGTCGATGATCAGGGCTTTTTTATCCAGTTGGGGGTAGAAGTACTTTGCAAATTCGTTTAGCCCGTTCGCACTCATATCGGGCACATGGATGTAGCCAACCTGACCTTGGGTGGCGGCCTCCACTTTTTTTATGTTATTTTGTACCCAATTGTAATAGTGAAGATTACTTTCGTTTTCGATTGGTGTAACTATGGTTTTCCGGGCACCATCGGCCGAAGGTTTGCTGTTAACTGTCAGTTCAACCGAACGGTTGGCTTTGCCCACTAATAATTGATAGGGATTAGTAACCTCGGTTAAGGATATCTGATCGATTTCGATCAGGAAGTCGCCGGCTTTGATATTTACCCCCGGAGCTTGCAAGGGTGATGTAAGTTCCTTGCTCCAGGTAGCTCCTTCGAGAATGGAGGCAATCTGAAAGTAGCCCGAAGGGTGCTGAACCAATTTGGCTCCCAGCAAGCCAGTTTTGATTCGTTCTGCCTTGGGTTGTTCTCCGGGATTGACATAAGCATGTCCGGCATTCAATTCTCCTATCATTTCGCCGATAACGTAGTTCAGGTCAACTCTGTGATTAACATGGGCCACCAGCGGGGAATATTTTTCGCGGATGGCTTTCCAGTCGACCCCATGCATGTTGGGCACATAGAAGAAGTCGCGTATTTGCCTCCAGGCTTCGTCGAATATTTGTTCCCATTCAGCCTGGTAATCAGTAATTATGCTGAGTCCTGAAAGATCCACTTTCTGATCGGTTTTTACCAGAGATGAAGGAAGGTCGGTTACTGTCCAGACAGAGCCTTTGCCTACCAGCATTTTTTTATTGTTTGCCGAAATGGAGTAATTGTAATCACCCAGATTTTCTTCTTTTTTCTTTTCGAGATCATAAAAGATTAAGCCACTGCCTGGTTTTCCTCCCTGAATGTAACGGTTAAAGTACACTTTGTTCCCAATCGCGCTGATGTTGCGGTACGAAGCTGCTTCGACCGGGATTTCCACTATCCGTGATCCAATGCCATCAAAGTTGATGTTGGTCGTCTGGGTGGTTTCCTCCGATTTAGGTTTTTCCTCTTCTTTTTTCTTGTCTTTTTTCCCTTCCTCTTTGGTTTCTATACTAGTCTCTGTTGCCTTTACAACAGGATTTTCGGGTGCAAAAGGCGATGGGGTGTCTTTACTGAGCAACACCAGATAAACTTTCGACATGTTGATGTAGGCATGGTTCCACTCAGTATTGCTGTATATGGGGTTGAAATCGCGGGCCGAGACAAAGAGCAGGTATTTGCCGTCGGATGAAAATACCGGGTTGCCCGAGTCGTACCAATGGTCGGTAATGGGATGACGCTCGCCGCTTTCAACGTTCAGTACGTGTACAACATCGATTTGGTTGCTTCCTGTTTCTGTGAAGGTAATCCATTTGCTGTCGGGGCTCCATTCAAAATCATTGTATCTTCCATATTCATTTCTGGCTACTTCTTTCGTTTCATTGGTTTCGATATGGGTAATGCAGAGCCTGAAATTCTGGTCGCTCCAGGCAATCATTTTGCTGTTCGGGCTCCAGTTGATCCTGAACTTATAGGTATCTCCACCTGAAGTAAGCATCCTGGGTTTCGATAAGCCAGAAACATCGCTTAGCCAAATTTCGTATTCCCCGCTTTGGTCTGATAGCCAGGCTATCCATTTCCCATCGGGCGACCATTGGGCATTACGCTCGTGTACACCTGCCGATCGGGTCAGGTTGTAAGTTATGCCCTTTTCAGCAGGAACTGAAAAAACCTCGCCCCGCGAGGAAACCACGACGCGTTCGCCAGCAGGTGAAAGACCAGCTGAGGTTATGCGACCCGAAACGTCGAGTTTTTCCTGCCGGGAAAAGTTTTGATCATTATTAATCTGAATGGTTATTTTTTCAATATTCCGGTTTCGGCTGTCCATTTTATACAAATAGCCCCCTTTCTCGAAAACAATGGAATGGCCATGGTGGCTTGGGAACTTGATGTCGTAATCGGTATAGTGAGTCAATTGCTCGGTTTGACGGGTGCGGGTATTGTATACGAATAGGTTCATGGTACGTTCTCGGTCGGAAAGAAAGAAGATTTCCTCACCAATCCACATGGGAATGATATCCTGAGCCGGGTTATCGGTGATTTTCTCAGTCGACCGGGTTTCAAAGTCGTGAATCCAAATTTCATCGGCCATGCCACCACGATAGTATTTCCAGGTGCGGAATTCACGAAAAACCCTGTTGTAGGCCATCTTTTTTCCATCAGGCGAGAACGAGAGGAAACCACCTTCGGGGAGTTCAATCTGGGAGGAAAGTCCTCCGGTTGCTGCGACTTTAAAAAGTTGCCCTTTAAAATCGTTGAAAGTCTGGTGTCTCGAACGATAAACAATCTCACCTCCCGGGGTCCAGGCCATAACAATATTGTTGGGGCCCATGCGATCGCCCAGATCGTCGCGGCCAAGGGTTGAGGTATAGGTAATCCGATGGGGGATGCCTCCTTCGGCAGGTATGGTGAACACCTCGGTATTGCCATCGTATTGCCCGGTGAAAGCAAGGGTTTTGCCATCGGGCGAAAAACGGGCAAAAAGTTCAAGGCCGTTATGCGAAGTAAGTTTTCGGGCTATTCCACCACTGTTTTCAACGGTGTAAAGATCGCCGGCATAGGTAAACACGATATGGGTTTCGTTTATCGCTGGAAACCGCATCAGCCGGGCTTTCTGGTTAGCCAATGCAAGATGAACCATTGCAAGGATCAGGATTGCAGAAAAAGTAATTCTCATAGGGTACAAGTTTAAAGTTTATGATTCGCAATGTATTAAACCAATGTAAAGTAAAAAGGTTTACCCGATACAAACGATGAGTAAACACACTTTTATTCGTTTTTTTTAGGAATGGGCAAAATGAGGAGATTATCCGGGAAATCTTTTAAGTATTTTTGTGCAACATCAATTGAATCCTAAATTCTGTGAACGGAATTGAGAAAGGTTATTTCTGGTTTTTACACCGTTTCGATGCCAGCTATACCAAACGGATATTGCTCGAATCGATTGATTTACTGCTGATGTTATGGCCCTACCTCGCAGGGGGCATCCTCCTTTCAACCTTGGTTTATTTGTATTTATCGAAACAGTATATTTCTTCTTTTTTTCAGAAAAAGGGCAAACACAGTTCCATTTTTTTAGCTGCTTTTATTGGAATCATTTCACCTGTAGGTAGTTATGTTTTAATTCCATTATCGGCTGCTTTGGTGGCTATTGGGGTTCCTTTGCCGGTGTTGATGGCCTTAATGGTTTCTTCTCCTTTAATCAATCCCAACCTTTTCCTGCTTACTGCCGGTTCAATGGGGATGGAAATGGCCCTAATGAGGGTATTGTCGGCATTCATGCTGGGGATATCAGCAGGTTATCTCACTCAATTTGCGATTAAAACTGGCTGGGTCAAAGCTGAGACGATCCTCAATTCAAATTCATCGTATTCGATAAATACTTTTCCAGTTGACCCACCGAAAAAAAATTTCAAATTGTTTTTTACTGAACTATGGAAGATGGCCCGCTGGATCGGTCGATATTTTTTTTGGGCCATTTTGTTGGCTGCTGCCATTAAAATACTGATCAACCCGGTTTATTTCGGACGACTTTTGGGCTCCAATCCCTTTTTATCCGTATTGGCAACAACCGTTGCCGGGGTGCCTTTTTATGTATGCGGGGGTGCGGCGATACCGGTTGTGGAACAGTTAGCAGAACTTGGGCTTTCTCGGGGTGCAACCTTAGCGTTTTTCATCTCCGGACCCATTACCAAAATTTCGAACCTGATTGTGATGAGGGCGGTGTTCAATGCCAAGGTGTTGTTGATTTATCTGTTTTTGGGAATTGGGGGTGCAGTTCTAATGGGTATTTTATATGATTGGTTGCCAAGGTTGTAATTCAAGCTATTCATTTGAGGCATGATAAAGGTAATTGCCTTAATACCTTTTCAAATTTGAAAATTCAATTTTTTTGAATATAACCTTTATTCTTTTTTTTAGTCTATGGTATCGATGCGCTGATTAAAAGCATTATTTTCACTTTTCGTAACCCTAAAATTCATTACTGAATGCAAGTCATAATACGCCTAAGCATGCTCACGATGGTTTTGTTTTGCACTCTAAGTCTTATCGCACAAAACGATTTTGCCACTTCCTTTGAAACCCGTTTGAACAATTTTCTTCTCAATAATATTCAGGAAAAGGTTTATGTTCAAACCAATTCCAACCGTTATGCCCCGGGCGATACCCTTTGGTTTAAATCGACTTTGGTGAATGCCATCACCCACACTCCCCCGAAATCTGAAAAGCTGATTTATATCGATTTGGTTTCTCCAGATAAGAAGGTGCTGATCCATCAGGTTTTTTACGTATTCAGTGGCTTTTCGGCTGGTTGTCTTCCTTTGAAAAAGGACTTTGAATTTGGAACCTATACGTTGATCGCCTATACCAACTACATGCGCAATTTTTCGTCCGAATTCTTTTTTCAGAAAGAAATTGAGCTGGTTAAATCAGCATCAACTGAATTGGAATGGGAATTCAATCCCAGTGTAGTATCATTTGACAAGGGTGATTCTGTAATAATCAACATGTTGGCAAAACCTTCAAAAGCCGGAGAGGTGAATGCTGATGCCGAAATTACCGTGCAATTGGCCAAGGGAAATATTCTTGGTGGGAAAGCGAAACTGATTGGAAATGCAGGAAGTTTTCGATTTTTTGTTCCCGATTCACTCCGACTGCCCCAAGCAACTTTTACATTATCACTTCCGTTTGAAAAGAGCAAAACCGAGCGTTTTAAGGTAGAACTAAGCCCTTCAAGGCCCGATTTGCAATTTATGCCCGAAGGAGGATGGCTGATCCCTGGCTACAGCAACATCGTGGCTTTTAAATGCATCGATGCATCGGGTACGCCAATATTGGTGAGCGGCTCGGTTTTCGATCCCAACAAGGGAAAGGTTGCCGATTTTGAAACCGAATACCAGGGCATGGGTACTTTTAGGCTTGATGCCGCCGATAGTATTAATTATCAGGCTGAAATATCTTGGCAAGGAAAGACCTTTCGTTATGCTCTGCCTAAAGTGAATACCAGGGCTTATGGGCTCCATTTGGTTGCCGAAACTGTCGATTCTATTGAATTTCATGCCATTAAACCTACCGATAAGATGGAAAGCATTGGGTTGATGTGCCATACACGTGGCCAGATTACTTATTTTGCATTTGGGAATACCGATGAGAAGGTTAGCCGGATAATGGTGCCAAAAGATCTTCTAAAAAGTGGATTATCGATTTTTACCCTCCTTGCAAAAAAGTATCCCATGGCCGAGCGTTTGCTCCTTATCGAGAAGGACGATCATTTAAATATTGCTGTTTCGGTTGATAAAAAGAGCTTTGGTAAGCGCGAAAAAGTAGATGTTGGTCTTAAGGTAACCGATAATCAAGGAAATCCTGTTGTTGGCAGTTTCAGCATGAATGCATTTGATTTGGAAGCGGGATTATTGATCGATCCGAACGAAAATATTCTGAATTACCTTTTGTACAGTTCCGACCTCAGGGGGAAAACCTTCGAAGCCCGCCACTTTTTCGACAAAAAAAACCCACTGTATCAACGGAATCTCGATTTGTTGATGCTCACCAGTGGCTGGAGACGCTTTGCCTGGCCCGATGTGCTGCTTAACCTCCCCAGGGAAAACCAATTTCCGGTTGAAAAGGGCTTGTCTCTTAGTGGTGAGGTGCGCAGGGCTTTCAACAACAAACCGGTTCCCAAAAATTTTGAGGTTACAGTTTCATTAAAACAGAAACATCATGTTTTTATTGAATCAACACGAACCGACGATTCCGGCAGGTTCTTCTTCGATCTTCCCGAGTTTACCGATTCTGCCCAATTGGTAATTCAAACCAAAAACCGCCTGGGCTGGCAGCGCGATTACCTGATCGACCTTCAATCGAATCTTGAAAAAAGAAACCTGAACCATATTGCTTTTAATAAAACGAACAAGGTTCCCTTAAAATCGATGGTAGAAGTGCGTACCCAATTTCTGTCCGAATCAAAGGAAAAACCCATACAACGGGGTAAGGCTGAGAAATCAAGAAAGGACAATTATTATTTCCCGGGCCGTGATACTTTCCTGATTGAAGAGGTTGAAGTACGTTCGGATTTCCTTACACGCCGGGATTCATTGATCCATCAAACCGGCGAACCCGATGTGGTAATCGAATCGACCCAGTTGGAGAAACTTAGTGAACAAATCCCATGGTATAGCACGATATGGGATTTGCTTCAGGATCAGATTCCCGGTTTACTCATTATGCAACGGCCTTACGATGCAGAATTGGCCAAACGCTTTAACCTGGTCATCGGGAATATGGACGACGCGGTGTATTTCAGGGTACACGCCAATACCCAGGGGCGTTTGCTGATCTCTGTCGATGGCGAATTCTTGGGAAACCGGAGTGTGAAGCTTTACGATTTTCTATCGTACATGGATCCTGCCGAAATAGAATCGGTTAATTTTATTGCCCAACCAAAAAAATACGAGAATGCCACCTTCGACAAAGACCTCGATGTTTATTCTTCGGGTTTGTCGTACAGCGACGCTTCAACACCTATAGGAATTACAACTGAAATCAACGACCTTCCAATTGATGGAGAAATGAGTATGGATGAACTTTTTATTGGTGAAGGTTCAGGTGAAATCGGGATAAACCTTGAATACTTGGAGCAGATGGAACGGGTGATGGCTCCCCCTTCTTACCTTTACATTTCTACCAAATCGAAGAAGGGGATTTTTGCAAGTCGGACCAAGGGAATTGCACATTTGTACCTTCAAGGCCTAAGCAATTATCGTGAATTTTATTCGCCAAAATATGAAACTCAAATTCAAAAAGAATCAAATCAACCTGATAACCGTACTACATTGTATTGGGATCCCAACGTGGTAACCGATCAGGATGGTGAAGCTTCCGTTTCGTTTTATACCGGCGATTCGGGTTCGCCCTTTGGAATGATGGTGCAAGGCCTATCGCTGGATGGGCAGTGCGGTGTGGGTTATTTCGAATTGAACAGTGGTGCTTTACGGGCTGATTCAGTGCAAAAATTTCTTACAGACAATTATTCGCAGGAGCCCGAAAGTATCGATTATTCCTCGCTCCAATTGGTGGCAGGCCTGGTTACCGATCGGGAAAATGGGGCTGTGCTGTCTTCAGCCCATATTTTTCAGGAAGAACCCTATTATCATGTAGCCTGTAATTTCGAAGGAGAATTTTTCATCGAGTTGCAACGGGCCGATCTGAATAAAGCGTTTACTGTACTTTGCCCTGGATATTTACCTGAAACAATCACTCCTGAAATGATCCAGTCGGGAAAAATTGCTGTTGAACTTCGATCTGCCCCTGTATTTCAGATTGTTGCTGAAACAAAAGCCCGGAATATTGTTCGTGAGTCCATGAGAAAATCCAATAAGCTGTATGCAAACGAGGCTGTTTTTCAGGGATATTTCAGGGAAGCCATTTCGGTTAATTCGAATTGTTATGGTATTTTCGAGTCGGCCTTTCATTATACAAACAAAGGCGTTGCCGGAGATGCTGGAAGTTTGCTTTACGAAACCGAACGATTTAAGAACATGGAAGACCGGAATGGTCATCCTTTGCTAATCTTAAAGCCCAATCACAGGAACCGTTTTTACCCGCTGAATAGCGATGTATTGTCGATACCTCCTGCGTTTTGGCAGTATAATTACCTTAGCGATTTTGAATTTTTGTTGCTTGGTGAGGTCATGCTGGGCAATACACGATGTTACAAAATTATATTTGATCAGGTCGATAATATATTTCATCCTCTTGAAAAGGGAATCCTCTATATTGAAAAAGAAAGTCTCGCGTTGAGACGTGCACAATGGGAAGTTTCGCCAAAGGCAAGAACGTTTTTGAGTTATACCCGTTATCTGCAATCGAACCCGATGGGCTATGGTTTGCAAGTGAGTTCAACTTATAGTGAGGCCAATTATTCCTGGCATAATGAACACCTAATTCTGCAATCAACCAAGGAGCGAATGGAAATACTGGTGAATAATGTCGATGTATTGAAGTTTGAACGTTCGCTGGTGGTAAACAGTTTGAGTACGAAAAGCAGGAAGCTGATGTCGAATTCTACCTTCGATTCTTTGGTCGAAAATGGAAAGGCAAAAAGGATGCAGGTGAAAGAAGCCCAATACCAAATTGGTTCTTGGGTCAGGTACGGGATTATCAAACCGGAACGTTACCTGATCAACGATGCCCGGTTCATGCACGATATTACTCAATACCGTTAATCTTGTACAAAAAGTCCAGGCTGGTTGGAATGAAATTTCCTCGGCCTGGACTTTTTATTACCGGTAAAACAAGTATTTATAAAAGGCAATTATTCGCCAGCTCCATTAATAGTTTCGATTGAACCATCCGCGCGATAAGTGATTTCGGCCACTTTCATGCTGCGTAAATGGGTTTGACCTCCCGAAAGTTTGCTGTCGTGATGGAACAAATACCATTTCCCCTTGAATTCACAAATCGAATGATGGGTTGTCCATCCCAATACTGGGGTAAGGATTACACCCTGATAGGTGAATGGCCCGTAAGGATTGTTGGCAGTGGCATAGCAAAGCAGGTGTGTGTTTCCGGTGGAATAGGAAAAATAATACGTGCCTTTGTATTTATGCATCCAGGCAGCTTCGAAAAATCGTCGATCGTGATCACCAGCGTTCAAAGGTTTTCCTTCCTTATCGAGTATGACCAAATCGCGAGGGCATTCATCGAACTGAAGCATGTTGTTGCTCATTCGGGCTACTTTGGCACAGAGTGCAGGTTCGTTGTCGGCGGGTTCGCTGTCGTCGTTTTGGTAGGAACCTGTTTTCCATCGCTGTAATTGTCCCCCCCATATGCCTCCAAAATACATGTAATAGTGTCCGTCTTCGTCTTCAAAAACTGCTGGGTCGATCGAGAAACTTTCTTCAATAGGTTCTGGTTCGGCTTTAAACGGGCCTTCGGGACTATTGCTTACTGCAACGCCAATATGGAAGACATCGTTCTTGTTTTTCACGGGAAAATACAAATAATAGCGGCCGTCTTTGTGAGCGCAATCGGGGGCCCACAGTTGCCGACCAGCCCAGGGAACCTCCTTTATGTCGAGGGCCACACCGTGGTCGCAAACTTCACCTTCAATGTCTTCCAACGAGAAAACATGATAATCGCGCATGTCGAAATGGCTTCCCAGATCATCTTCAGGCACTCCTGCTTCGATATCGTGTGAAGGATAAATGTAAATTTTTCCGTTGAATACATGGGCCGAAGGGTCGGCAGTATAAATATGTTTTACCAGATGACGTGTTTTCATTGTGTTGTGCTTATTTTACTTGTTTTTTGTATGTTTTTGCAGCTTCAATCAGTTTTGCCACTGCAGGTTTGGGTTGGTTTTCACGGTCGAATACCAGGGCATAATCGGTACGGCCGGGAACGGGGAAGTTATTTTTCCACGATTGCCGGTCGTTAATCCCCCAGAAAGTAACCCTGCTAATGCTTTTATGATATTTCAGGAAAAGGTTAAAGAGGTCGGTGTACATTTGGGTTTGTTTAGCCAGAACTTCCTCAGGAAGTCCTTCGGTGTAAGGATCGAACTCATTTTTCCTTTCGAAATAAAGCGAGATGTCGGCCGAAATTTCCGGGGTGGGGAACGGCAGCACGGTAATGTCGAACTCGGTAATCATAACTGGTACACCCAGTTCAGAATATGCTTTGATGCTGGCTTCAACCTCATCGATTTTAGGAGAGTTAAGGGTGTAATGGCCTTGCATTCCAATTCCGTCGATTTTCAATCCTTTTCCCTTAAGCGATTTCACCATGGCCACCACACTGTTCCTCTTGCCTTCCTTGAACATATTGTAGTCGTTGTAGTATAGTTCTGCCATTGGATCAGCAGCCTTTGCCGCCTCGAACGCGATGTCGACATACTCTTTGCCGATAATTTGGTAGAACTTGTTATTTCTCCAGGTGCCATCGTCTTCAAAAGCTTCGTTCACCACGTCCCAACCATGCACACGGCCCTTGTACCGGCCAACCACGGTTGAGATGTGTTTGATCATCCTGTCGATTAACACCTCGCGCGATACATCCTGCCCTTTTTCGTCGGTAAAAAACCAACGGGGGGCTTGCGAGTGCCATATCAAGGTGTGCCCCACCACAAACAGCTTGTGTTTTTCACCATAGGCAACCAGTTTATCGGCATCGTCGAAGAAGAATTCCCCTTCACGGGGTTGCATTAACCCACTTTTCATGCAATTCTCGGCGACAACCGAGTTGAAATGTTTTTCAAAAACAGAAATCGAAGCACTGTCCTCCCCTTCAACCTGTTTGGTGTTCAAGGCTGCACCAATAAGAAATTTTCCTTTAAAGGCATCCTTTAGGTTGGGTTCTCTTTGTGTGCTGCAACTTGAAATTATAAAACCAAGAATCAGAAGTGGAATGTTTGTATATAAGTTGTTTAGCAATCGTGTTGTCATCTTATGGTTTTATTGATTTTTTCTGCGTTCTGTCAAATCAGCTTGCACTTTTTCGTTCAACGATTTTGAAATTGAATAGAAAAAGAGGGCTCCAGCCCCAACCATGAAAGTGATGGCAGGGAAAATGCTTGCACTCAGTTTAATTCCGGTAATTGCCGAGGCATTTTGGATTGCATTAGGAACGTAGCCAAACAGGTCGATGATCCAGCCGCAAATGGCTCCACCAAAACCGAGGCCTGCTTTCAGTGCGAATACAATTCCTGCAAATACAAATCCGGTTGCCCTGCGGTTGTTTTTCCATTCCGAGAAATCAGCAACATCGGCCATCATCGCCCAAAGCAAGGGAATAGTTGGGGCATAGGCAATATTTTTCAGGATATTTAGTCCAAAGGCCCAACCTACTTTATCGGGCGGAACAATGATGAAAAGCCCGGTAAAAAGTGCAGTCAACATAAGACAAACCAGGAATACATTCCGTTTGCCAAATCTCCTGGCCAGTGGCTGAGACAAAGCAAGCACCCCAATGATGGTTACCAATTGCCCCGACATGTTGAAGAAGCTGAACCCTACATTAAAAGCATTGTCGAAATTCTCGTTGACAATCAGTCCGAAAGCATTCAGTACACTGTGCCACCAGCTGTTGTCGGCCCCGCTTACATTAACCAGTCCGAAATTCTGGAGAAAGCCGAAAATGGCCGATTTATCCATGTAATAACTGAAATAGTAATACATGGCACTTCCCCACATAGCCAAGGTAATGAAGAGAAATAAGGTGAGAACAAACATGGCACGCCAGGGGCCATTGCCAAAAATGTCCTTGATATCTTGTTTTATCGAAGTTTTTTGCCCGGGAGGTGGGGTGATGCGCTCCTTGGTCGATAGGAACGTAATAACAAAGAAGATGATGGCCACAATGGCAAACAAACCCGTTGCCATACTCCACCCTAACTGATCGTTGCCTTTCCCAAATTTGGCGACCAGCGGCAGGGTAAGCCCTTGCACGATAAAAGCAGCTGCCATGGCAAACACGAACCTGATCGAGGCAATATTGGTCCTCTCGTTAATGTTGCTGGTCATAACCCCCAACAAAGCTGAGTAGGGGGTATTGTTGAACGAATACATCGCCATCAGCAAGGTATAGGTAATGCCCGCGTATATGATCTTCCATTTTTCAGCAATATCAGGGGTTGTAAATGCCAGAACGAAAAATACGCCAAATGGGATGGCTGTCCAGACAATCCAAGGGCGGTATTTCCCCCATCGGGTGTTGGTGCGGTCGGCAAGGATTCCCACCGTGGGATCGATAAAGGCATCGATAATACGGGCAAGTAATAAGATGGCACCTGCAGCGGTAGCTTTAATGCCAAAAACATCGGTATAAAAACCCAGTTGAAAAATCATCATGATCTGAAATACAAAATTGGCAGAACTATCGCCTAGGCTGTATCCGATCTTCTCCCTTAACGGGACTTTTTGAGAAGCAATGGTACTCATGGTTGAATGATCAGTTAGTTATAATTAAAATAGGTACTTGAAAACAAAGATAATGGAAACAAAAATCGAATTTGGGTTAAAAAATAGGTGCCGTTTTTTGTATTTGGAGTGTTTTTTATTTTAACCCAACAATATCAGTTAGTTATCCTTGACTTGTTTTTCTATGGTGCAATTTTTTGCACATAAATAGCTGAATAATTCAACTCTTTTTATGTGGGGTGGGGAAAAATGCCCCTTCATTGTTGTAATGAAAAATGGGATCTGTTTCTTGATTGATAGCAAGGTGAAAAAAGGGAAAATAAATGCTTTCGTCCCTCAAATAAGGCTACCCGTCGAAAAAAAAATAAAAAAAGATGAAAATAAAGCAACCTTTGATCTCGTTTTGTTGTCATTCGTAATAGCCATAAAAACACAAAGTAAAACGAATAGCCATGTTTAAAAAACACAAACTTTTATCGTTGGGATTTTTCCTCTTGTCTTTTTCCCTTTTTGGACAGAAGTATTATACCTTTAGTGGGGTAGTAAGAGATTCAATCCATGGTTTGCATCTTGAAGGGGTTGATGTAGCCGTGAAAGGTCAACCCACAGGAACTCTAACCTCCGAGAATGGTGAATTCATGTTATATCTTGAATCGGGTAACTATGAAATTGTATTTTCCTGCAATGGCTTTGTTGCAGCATCGTACCTCGTTGAGCTGCACGAGAGCTTGACCAGTGAAATTGTAATGAAGATGGAATCAAAGGAAAACAAACACACAGCCAATTGGTTGCGTAAAATTGAAAGTAAAAACGAATCTCAGGCCTCAGGTGCTTCTTATCGTGATAAAAAACTTTTAAGTGCTGCTATCCAATAAATTTTATTGCAAAAATGGTTTCCATGGGATAAAATTTTGTTTGGTAACTAAAAAGGATTATTTTTGCACTCCGAAATTTTTCAGGTAATAACAGCAATAAACAAATATTCAGATGAAAAGGACATTTCAACCTTCGAACCGAAAAAGAAGAAACAAACACGGTTTCCGTGAAAGAATGTCAACCGTTAATGGACGTAAAGTGCTTAAGTCCAGAAGGGCTAAAGGACGTAAAAAATTGTCTGTGTCCGACGAAGGTCGCCACAAACGGTAGAAATTTACTTATTTTCACTAAGGCACGGTAAGGTAAAGAGTACATTCTTTGCCTTTTTGTGTTTGTAAGGGTAGAAATGTTCGTTTTAGGGATTATTTTTGTGAAATCGACCCTAATTTTTCAACTATGACAATCTTTAAGTTTATTTTCAGTCGTGAATTTATTAAGCAGTTGATTTATATACTTGTAGCATTCATTCTTGTGACTGTTGTTACCCTGTTGATGCTCCGTTATTATACCCAACATGGCAAATCGGTTGCAGTACCCGATCTTACTGGTAATACTGAAGAAGTCGTTCGTGATAAAATAAAAGAATTTCACCTGAGATACAAAATCCTTGATTCGGTTTACATCGAAGACGCACTTCCGGGAAGTGTCATCGATCAACACCCTAAACCCGGCTACAGGGTAAAAAGCCACAGACAAATTTTTATCACAGTAGCCTCAGTATCACCCGAAAACGTGCAGGTGCCTTATGTGGCTGATATTTCATTCCGTGAAGCCACCAATAAGATACAGCTTGCCGGATTAAACTTGGGCACCGTCGAGTACAGGCCCTCGCAATTTCCCAATTTGGTTTTGGATCAACTCTACCTTGGAAACAAGATTACCAGAGATACACTCCTTCCCAAAGGGGTTGCAATCGATCTTGTTGTAGGCCGGGGCGGTGGTTTGGAACGTACCGAGGTTCCTGACCTATTTGGTCTATCCATCGATGATGCCAGAAAAAGGCTGATTGCGCTCAACCTCGACATGGGGGCTCTGATTTACGACGACTCCTTCATTGGAAACGAGGACACACTCGGTGCCAGGGTATACATGCAATCGCCTAAGCCTGTACCGGGTCAAATGGTCGGGCAGGGTACCCTTGTCGATATCAGGGTGTCGAAATACGAAGAATTATTCATGCAAGAAAATGAAGTGAAGGAGGAAGATGCTGACTCAACCGGAGGAATTTGACGAGCTCGACGAAGGATCATTGTTCGAGCATTTTCGTTTTGAGGCCGATGCCGGACAAACGTTGACCCGGATCGATAAATTCCTCGTCAATCGCATGGTAAAGACTTCAAGAAACCGGATACAGCAGGCAGCCGATGCAGGAAGTATCGTGGTGAACGGGAACCCTGTGAAATCGAATTACAAAGTTAAGCCGGGCGATATCGTCTCTATCGTGCTCGATTATCCCCGACATGAATTCAAACTTATTCCCGAAGACATTCCGCTTGATGTAGTGTATGAAGACGACCAGCTTATGGTGGTCAATAAACCGGCGGGGCTTGTGGTACATCCTGGGCACGGCAATTATACGGGTACACTTGTGAATGCACTTGCCTGGAGATTCAGGGACTTGCCGATGTTCAACAGCGAAGATCCGCGCCCGGGTTTGGTTCACCGGATCGATAAAGATACTTCGGGACTTCTGGTAGTTGCCAAAACCGAAATAGCAAAAACCAACCTCGCCTTACAATTTTTTGAAAAAAGCAGCCGTAGAAAATACCAGGCCCTGGTTTGGGGTTTACCAAAAGAAAAAGAAGGCACCATTACGGGGAACATCGGCCGGAGCCTGAAGAATCGTTTGGTATTTCAGGTTTTTCCCGAAGGCGACCAGGGTAAACATGCCGTGACCCATTACA
>CAZSIK010000001.1:8870-38538 GCA_964606515.1 uncultured Prolixibacteraceae bacterium | reverse complement strand
CCAGCTGGAAACCGGCAGGACCCACCAGATCAGGGTACACATGAAATACATCAACCACCCCTTGTTCAACGATGCCAACTATGGAGGCGA
The DNA here is from genome assembly GCA_964606515.1 of uncultured Prolixibacteraceae bacterium. Lineage (GTDB taxonomy): Bacteria > Bacteroidota > Bacteroidia > Bacteroidales > Prolixibacteraceae > CAZSIK01. The sequence continues at coordinate 38,448 of CAZSIK010000001.1, read as the reverse complement.
CCAAATATTAAGGGGGACTACCTTTACTAAATACAAACAATTCGTGAACAATTGCTTCCAGATTTGCCCCCGTCAAGCTTTGCATGCAGCCCAACTGGGTTTTCAACACCCGGTTTCAGGCGAGGAAATGGACTTCGAAGCACCACTTCCTGCCGATATGCAACAGTTGGTTGAAAAATGGAGGCTATATACAGCCCATCGTTCCGTTTTAGAGGTAGAGGAAAACGATTGATCCCTATAGCATAAATTTCAAGACCAGATTATTTTTACCTTCGCTGGCCCGGAGTAGGTAGATACCCCGGGGAAGACTATGTAAATCACAATGGCTTTGCTTCTCTCCACTCATAACATGCTGTCCTTGAGTGGTATAAATTGAAAAAGAAACCGGATTGGCGAAAGTCATAATCCCATTTTCAATTTTAGGCATTCGATTTAGTTCACTTTTGAATTCCGTTTTCCCTAAAATAACTGAGTTAATGGCCTGGTTGATGGTATTGGCATTGGCTCCATCGGTTTTCCCGTTTTCAACACTGAGGTTCCCGATACTTCCTATGGCCCTTACCGTATATACCGGAGTTTTGTTATATTGTAGCGTATCGTTGTAATGGGCCGCAGTGTTAAATCCTATTGCTGAACCGTTGGCGTAAATTACATAACCGATAGCTTGTTCTACCGGCAACCAGGTAAGGTAACCCTCATTTGCTGAAAGTGATTTGGGAGCAGGCGGAGCAACGACCATGGGTACAGGATCGAATACTGTACTCGAAACCGAAGAATAAATCTTAGATAACAGCATGAAATTGTTCACCTCATCGGTATTGAATTGCATGCTCCAGTTAATTCTTTCTGATACATTTACTAGGGCTGAACCGTCGAAATTCATGCTTTTGTATTCGCCGAAGCAGGCAGTCTTCTCATTGCCCGAGCCCATAATTGTCCAGCCCTTATTGTTGATATGGTTTCCCAGGCGGCAATTCAGGTATACCGAACCGCATTCGGGACCCCAGGGCCTGCCAAGATATACACTTCCATTGGCAACTCCATCCTTGGCTGAAAGGGTGCAATCTTTAAAGAAGAAGCCGTAACGCAAGGTCTTTCCCGGAGCGAGGGTGGCTTTGTAGGTAATATCCTCGGGGGCGGTGATGTAGCCATCACGGTTGCTCACGATATCACACTGATAAAAGTAGCAGGTTCCACCGGCATAAATAAAGTCTACCCCTCCCTCGATGGTGCATTTATAGTAAAAATAGCGACGCCCTTTTTTTGTACGGTGGGTATCCTGGTTGCCAATTATCTTGCAGTTTTTCAAAACCTGCCGGTCGCCTGCCTGGTATAGTGCCACGGCTTGTGCTTCGGTGGAAGGATTTTTTACGGTAATGTTTTCCATGTAAAAATCGGGCGAAGTTACAGTCATGGTCGGGCAGGTCATCCCATCGGCAGTGATTGTGCCTGTTTTCCCCGGGTAGGTAATGGTTTTTCCATTATAATCATCCCATACAATCACCACGCTGTCGACATGTTCCCCAATCAAACTGATGATTTTGTTCGATGTAACCCAGCGGTCGCCAATGAATACTTTTTCCTTGTAAAGGCCCTTTTTAATGAATATGGTGGTGCGGGCACCTTTGTCGGGAGCTGCAGCAATGGCTTCGTTGATCGAGGAAAAATCGCCGGAGCCGTCTTTTGCAACCACGATATGGTGTACTTTCTTTTCGGAGAGGGTGAAATCAAGCTCGATTTTTTCGTCCACGAGACTATTCAGGTACACCTCGAGACAGGTAAAACCCGATTTTACCATTTTGTTCCGATCTTCAGGGTTGTTCGGGTCCAGGCCGTTACTGAGCTCCCAGGCATCGTCCATGCCATCGTGGTCGTTGTCGGTAACAGGGTTGTACGTTTTGTATTCAGGGTATCCCCCGGCTTCGAAAGGTGAATCGATAATCCCGGTTTTCGTGTAGTTGTTGTAACGTCCACCGTAGGTAACCGTACCTGTTCTGACTTCGTGAATAATCCGACGGTCGACAGTGTCGCGAGGGAAAGCTCCGGCACTATTCAATACATTTTCATAAGCCGATTGGGCGCTTTCGATTTTTAATTGATAAGGTACTTCAAACTGGATGTCGGAAATCAACGCAGTTTTGGCTATTCCCTTAGCAATATAGGCCGACGCATCGAGGCCCAGGGTATTGTCGGTATTGATAACCGAGTTGGCCGATCCTTCCATGTAATTGCCTTTCATATAGAAACGGGCAATTTTGGCTGTGGTTTGTTCGCTGTGAAAAGAAGCCTGGGTGAAATAGGAAGCCGAACTTCCCGGACGTGCCGGGCCTGGTTTGTAATAATTGTTGATCATATTCAGCTTGTGGGTTTTGCCACTGGCATCCATATCGGATCCATAGCATGAATTTTCCTTGCCCCAGTTGTAATTTACGTTGTTTACATAATCCATCAGTACGTTGATGTCGTTGCTACGGGCCCCGTTTACCCTTGGGGTACGGCTTACGTTGTTGGCAAGCAGGTTGTGGTGGTAAGTCGAAGTTTGTCCACCCCATTGGGCACCATAACTGCGTGCACCCTTTCCATGGCCTGAATCGTATAGCCCCTCGTGTACCAGGCACCATTGAACTGTGGTGAGTTTATTGTCGTAGATGGTCATGTTTTCCTCGCCCGACCAGCCAAAGGTGCAATGGTCGATAATCCAGTTATTGGCATTTTCAATTCCAATTGAACCTCCTGCAATGAAGGCAGTAGTGCTGTCGGTAAGTTCCTTAAGGCCTATCCTGAACCTGAGGTGCCTGATGACGAAGTTGGAGCTTCCTCCAAAATTGCATTTGGCCCCACGAATACAGATGCCGTCGCCCGGGGCGGTTTGCCCGGCAATGGTGAAACCATGACTGTGTTTCAACCTTAAATCGGAAACGAGGTTGATCATTCCAGAAACCTTGAAAATCACGGTAAACGGTTCCGACGGATGTTGTTTCAATGCCCAGCGTAAGCTGCCCTCTATGTTGCCATTGGCATCGTCGTTCAGGTTGGTAACCTCAACTATTTTTCCTCCCCGTCCTCCTTTGGCCCATTTGCCATAACCTTCGGCTGTAGGAAAGGCAGGGGCTTGGGCAAAACTGTTTTGGGTACCTCCTAAAACAATGATCATTTGAACCAAAATAATTCTGAACAACGTATTCATGTGACTTATTTTTAATAAATAACTGGAGATTGATTTCCCGAATTTATATCTTAAAAGTAATACACTCGATTAGCCTAAATTCATTATTGCTTGAAGAAATTTTTAATGATTCTGAAATTGTTTTTTTATTTCAGGTGTTGCAACCCGGAATGACAATCAAAATCAAGGTTTATCGCTATCGTCTGTTTCATTAATTTCATCATTGTATTTATTATTGATCATCCGATGGTCTTTATCATTTGTCATTCTCAAAAACCGGGTTGCCAATTCTGCGGTTATTAAAGAGAAAAGCCCCATTCCCAGAAGGGATAGAATCATTCCTATGATCCGTCCTTCGGTAGTTATAGGAAATATGTCGCCATAACCAATGGTGGTTGTGGTTACAAAGGCCCACCAAAACGCATCAAAAAAAGTGTGGATGTTTGAATTGGTCACTTTCTCAAATTCAAAGAAGGCAAGCGAACAATAAAGCATCACAATGATTAGCATTAAGATGTATGCGATCAGGATATTTTGACTTTTACTCGTTCCAATTTTTCTGACAATGGGGATCAACGCCTTAATACCCCGTGTCAGCCTTATTATCCTTACTACTCGAACTACCCTGAAAAAACGGAAAAAGGTCATAAAGGGGATGGACGCAACCAGGTCGATCCAATATTTTTTGAAATAGGCTTTTTTGTTTTCTGATTCATTAAGGAAATAAAAAAAATCGGCCAGGAATATCAGGCAAATCATGAAGTCGATGGTATTTATAATCTTTATTGCGCTTTCCGAAAGAGGGTAAATTATTTCATAGCCTAATTCAACCAAAACATAAACCGAGAGGAGGATAATAAAATTTTCCCACAATTTTATTCGACGGATTTTTATAGCTACATTCATCAATCTTTTTCTTATAGGTAACACAAAGATAATACCCCACGAAAATAAGAAGTTATGAACAAAAAACAATTAGTATTTTTTCTGTTTATCTTTTTTATTGAAACCGGTCATGGTTATACACAGGAGTTCATTCCCCTTTGGCCTGAAGGCAAGATGCCCAATTCGAAGGGGATGATCCTGACCGACAGCATCTCGGGCGAGCGATACCGTCGGGTAGGGATTCCTGGTTTGCTGGCCTTTTTCCCATCGAAAGAAGAGAACCGGGGCACCACGGTAGTGATTTGTCCCGGTGGGGGCTATAAACATTATGCCCATATATTAAGCGGTACCCAGTTTGCCAAGTGGTTCAATTCAAAAGGGATAAATGCTTTTGTGCTGATTGCGCGTTTCCCGCATTCACCCGACTTACTGGTACGCCATCAGGCTCCGTTGCAAGATGCACAACGGGCCATGAAACTCATCAGGGCCAATGCAAAGTCCTGGTCTATTGATACAGCTAAGATTGGGGTGATTGGATTTTCGGCCGGTGGGCATGTGGCATCTACAGTAGGAACCCATTTCAACGAAGTCGCTTTGATAGGCGATGCCCTCGATAGCCTTTCTTCGCGGCCCGATTTCATGATCCTGGTTTCGCCGGTGATCACGATGGGGCAATTTACCCACAAGGGAAGCCGAGATAACCTGTTGGGGGATAACCCATCGCAGCAACTTATTGAACAGTATTCGAACGAATTGCAGGTAAGCGCTCAAACTCCCCCGGCCATTCTGTTCCATGCCGAAAACGATAAAACGGTAAGCCCCGAAAACAGTATAATGTTTTACAGGGCTTTACGCGAAAATAAAGTTTCTGCTTCCCTTCACCTGTTCCCATTCGGCGGCCATTCAATCGGGCTTGAAAATAACCCTGGGAGCACGGCTTTGTGGAAGGAACTGTGTGAATTGTGGCTGATTGAAATGGGATTTCTACCTTCTTCTCCTAAATGATTTCTTTAATAAAAATTTTATCCTTACTGATATAGTAATCATATAAAAATAAGCATAAGGTAAAGATAACCAGCGTGATAAATCCAGCTATTCCGGTGATGCCGGCAGTAAGATCATTTCCCCCGCTGATCATCATAATGGAAATACCTGCTACTGCATTCATGGTCCCATGAACGATGGCAGCCGCAATAACCGAATTGGCTTTTAGGGTAAGATAAACAAGAATTGGGCTCAGGAACATGCACAGCAAAGTCATCATGCCTACGCCAATCTCGGGATGCTGAGGGTAATTGTGCCCCATCAGGATTAAGGGTGCATGCCAGATTCCCCAGATGAAACCAATGATCAGGGAAGCTTTCATGAATTTCATCCCTTTGAATTGTTTCAACAAGAAACCCCTCCAACCCAGCTCTTCTCCAAATGCCGCAACGGCATTGATTGTAATTCCGGCAAGCAGGCCTTGTCCCAGGGTGATCCACACCGGATTGATTGGCAAGTTTTCAAACGATTTTTTCATTTCTTCCATCTGTTCAGGGGTCATCATGTTTTCGAAGCGCTCAAACATTCCTGTCATTTCGGGGCTGTATACCACGCCGGGGAACAGAAGGCTGATTCCCAGTGTGCTGAAGGCAATCAGGGGCATGATTAACCAGGCAACAAGAAACCACTTGTTCAGCTTAAAGGAGACCATCAAGTCGTCGACAATATTTTCTCTGTGGATTACTTTCTTGACAAGCAAAACACAAAGGGTTGGAACAAACATGTAGACAACTCCTAACAGGGTAAATCCAAGCCGATTATTAAAACTTCCTCCTGTTAATACATAAATTCCTGCAAGCGAGTAGCTGATCACGAAAGTCAGGATCAGGAACAGCGCTGTTTTATTCATTTTTTTCATGGCAATTTTATTTTTTATTGATGAAATCGATAATCACCCTGGTTAAATCGCTGTTCACGGGAAGGTTGGGATTGTTATATGATGCTGCATTTTCCTGTACATCACCTTTAATGTCTTTGAAAATATGGTTCATGCCTTTAATAATTTCCAGCTTAGCTATGGGTAAAGCCTGGGCAAGGTTTTTTGCGTCGTCAACCGTTACCTGTATGTCCTTATCGCCTTGCACGATCAATGCAGGACAGCCAACTTTTGCCATTAGTTTTGTTGGATCGTATTTAAACCAGGAAATCATGTAGGGTTGCACCGAGGGTCTGAAAAGCGAATGAAGCATCTGAGGCGCAGAGCTGACCTGATGCCCGTTTTTCAGGCTGTCGATCAATTCGGTCGAGAGCTTGTATAAATCAGCAGGAAGTTGAGGTTTCAATTGCTTCTTCAGGATTTCATCGGCTGGGAAACCGGCTCCTGCAATCGAAACAAAGCCTTTTGCCTTCACTGTTTGAAGCGCGATCATCCCGATCAGTGAACCCTCGCTGTGTCCGATCAGGTAAATATCGGCAAATCCCTTGTCTTTCATTTGTTTGAACAAGGATGCCACATCGCTGGCAAAGCGTTCGATCGTTATGGATGATTCATCAAGTCCGGGTATTGCGCTGTTGGCAATTCCAAATTTATCGAAGCGGAGGGTAGCGATATTACTGCCTACCAGTGCATCGGAAAGGAAACGTAGGCTGTTGTTCTTCATCATGGGGTTGTTGCCGTTGAGGTCGGTGGGGCCTGAACCGGCTATGATGAGGGCTAATGGTACTTTTTCCACAGTCTTCGGGGTGCTTAACACACAGTGCAACCGGGCTCCGTTTAAGGTGAGCGAAAGCGTGTCGGTGCGCTGGGCGCTGGCCAGCATGGCTATATGAATGCCGATCAGGATAAAAATAGATGTTTTCATTTTCATTTTATGTTTTATGACTATTTAAGGTGTTGAAATTCGTGCTAAATCTTGGAAATTGAGCCCCAAAAGTTGATGCGAGGCACTGGTGGTAAGTAGTGCAGAAATAATCAGGATCACGATAAAAAGAACGGTCAGTTTGGTGCCCTTCAGGTTGGCCGATACTTTAAAAGCGTTGACCATCAGGGCCACCATCCAAATTGTTGAAAGCATGGTAAAGACCAGTAAGGTTCCCGCCAAGAGGGTTTCCCCCGCAGAAATCGATACCGGATCGCCTGTATTCAGCGATTTCCACACCATGAATTTGCCCAGTCGTTCAAGGGTGTCCGAGAACCCGGTAAAAGAAACCAGGAAATACGGCCACCGTGCCAGCGCCATCGTTCCGAATACATCGATGGCCCTTACCGTTGATGGCGAAAAAATAAGGGCGGCGATATAAAACAAGAGGGACGGAATCAACCAGTTCAATCCATTTTCTGCCAGGATCAAGGGGTAGGGCAACCCATTATGGGTTTTGACCGATAAAAGGTCGGGGAAATGAATATGGCTGTAATAGCCGGTTACCGAAGTGGCCAGGAGTACGATGATTCCAATTAGCAATGATTCCCAACCTGCAATATAACGAAATGGGGTAAAAAGGAATTTATTCATGGTTCGATATTTTTTGTAGTTCAGTAATTTTTTGGATCAGCTCGTCGAGCATGTTGCGCACGGTAGGATAGCTCAGTTTGAGTTTTTGGGCCATCATTTTCAGGCTCCCGCTGCTTAATACGAATTCGATCACCAAATCCTGTTCTTTTGGTTCTAGTTTCAGAAACAGGGGCAATTCAAAAGTACCATTGATCGAGGTTTGGCAAGAGCTGCACTCCAGACAATGCACATTCAGCTCGGATTGGCAACTGGGACACGTGATTGGAAGTTTTTTACTCATAATTTGTTTACATTTTTCATCAAAAGTAATAGTTGTTTTTGAAAAATCAATAAAAAAATCAATAAAATTAATAATTAAGTGAATAAAATTGAATTATTATTGAAAAGTATGAATCCCACGTTCCCTGACAACTGGTAAAAGAAAAGTTAGGCAGATCATGGTTGCCCAGGGAATAAAATCTTTGGTAAATGCCTAAAGCAATCAGGGTAGCTAAGAGCTCTTTCGTTGGAAACCGGGAACCTGGATAGGGAAGCCGGTCAGGGTATCGTTCACTATGCCCATATCCTTTAAACTTTAATAATAACGGGTTTGATCTGTCGACCCCGATTCCCGATTCGTCCACTTTCTTTTTGCTTGATATGGTTATTTTTGCAGAAGTAAAAACAAGAGGATTATGAAAGAATTGACAGCACTCGTATTTCTTATTATTTTAAATTTCAGTTTGTTCGCTCAGGTGGTTTTCGAAGTCGATGCCAGCCAAAAGGGAAAAGAGATCAGCCAGGAACTGGTCGGGGCCTTTTTCGAAGACATCAATTACGGTGCCGATGGCGGCTTGTATGCCGAGTTGGTACAAAACCGTTCGTTCGAGTATTACAAAGTAGATGGCTATGTTTCGCTCGAACCCCTTACAGCTTGGTCGCTGGTGAAGAAAGGAAATGCTGATGCTTCGATGAAAATATTGAATATCAATCCGATAAATATTAATAATACACGCTATCTTCAACTTAATATACTGAATTCCGGTGAAGAAGCCGGTATCCGAAACAGTGGGTTTAACGGCATTCCGGTTGTAGCGAAAAGGAAATATCGTTTCTCGGTATACCTTCGCGCAGAGAATAATTTTGCCGATCCTGTTGTGGTAAAGCTTGAAAGCAATACCGGTAGCGTTTTTGCCAGCGATACCCTGAAAAACATCACTGCCAGCTGGAAAAAATACAATCTTGAGTTCACTAGCATCGGCACTGGTAATACTGCATTTTTAAGCCTAACCACCAAGGGAACGGGGACCCTTTGTGTCGATATGGTATCGTTATTCCCTGAAAATACATTTAAAAAGCGGGAAAATGGCTTAAGGGAAGACCTGGCCCAGGCTATTGCCGACCTCAAACCCCGCTTTCTCCGGTTTCCCGGTGGCTGTATTTCCCATGGTCGTGGAAACGACAATGCCTATCGTTGGAAGGAAACCATTGGTGATGTGGCCCAACGCAAACCCAACTGGAACCTTTGGGGATACCATCAAACCTATGGCCTTGGATTTTTTGAATATTTCCAATACTGCGAAGACATTGGCGCCAAGCCCCTTCCGGTTTTGCCTCTTGGGGTTTCGTGTCAGTTCCGAAAACGTGAAGTCGTTCCCATGAGCGAAATGGGGCCTTGGGTACAGGATGCCATCGATCTGATCGAGTTTGCCAATGGCAGCGCCACGACTCCTTATGGGAAAATCCGCGCCGAAATGGGCCATCCCGAACCCTTCAACATGGAATATTTATGCCTTGGAAACGAGGAAGACGACATCCCTGAGTTTCGCGAGCGCTTTCTTCTGATTGCTCATGCTGTAAAAAAATCCCATCCTGAAATCAAGATTATCGGCACCTCTGGGGTAGCCGCTTCCGGTGCCTTTTACAACAGCCTCTGGCAATTCAGCAGGGATCAAAATCTGTATGCAGTTGATGAGCACTATTATATGGAACCTTCGTGGTTCCTCGACAACCTGCATCGCTACGATAATTTCGACCGGAAAGGCCCGAAAGTATTTATCGGTGAATATGCTTCGAAAGACGACCGACTGGCCAATGCCATTGCCGAGGCAGCTTATCTTACCGGTGTTGAGCGTAATGCCGACATCATTCAATTTACCTGCTATGCTCCCTTATTGTGCAACGAAAACAACAACCAATGGCATCCCGACCTGATCCGTTTCGATAACACACGGTTGGCCAAAACTGCAAGTTATTACGTTCAGCAACTCTATGGAATCCATAGTGGAGATCAATACCTCAATAGCAGCATCACTTACAAAGATCAGTTTTTTGATCCGGCTAAGGTTTTTTATGGGAAAGTTGGGGTAGGTACCTGGAATACCCAGGCCAGTTACGATGAGGTAAAAGTGATCAGTGGTGATCAGGTTTTATTCGATGAAGGTTTTGCCTCGGGGTCTCAAGGATGGAACATATTAAACGGTTCGTTTTCGGCAACAGGCGGAGTGTATACCCAAACATCAAACCTCGAACCTGCACTGAGTGTGTTCGATACTCAAGTGAACTCGTCGGAATACACGCTAATACTAAAAGCGCGAAAGAATGGGGGAAGGGAAGGGTTTCTTGTGCCATTTGGCTTTTCCGATGAGCAAAATTACTATTGGCTTAATATTGGCGGATGGGGAAATACCCAACATGCCATCGAAAGGATTGTCAACGGGAACAAATCGGTTATTGCTACCATGGGTGGAAGTATTGAAAATAACCGATGGTACGAACTGAAAATTGAGAACAAGAAAGGCAATATCAAATGTTACCTTGATAATCAACTGATATTTAACCTGCCATCAGCCGAAGGGCCGGTTTCGGCTTCGGTAGTAAAGGATACCAAAAGCGGCGATCTGATCCTCAAAATGGTGAACTCGGGGCAAACTGCACTAACTGTTTCGATGAACATGAAGGGAATCGAAACCGATCAGCCCATCAGCATTATTACATTGAACGGGGTGGAAAATCAGCGCAATACCCTTTCTTCGCCCGAGACCATTGCTCCGAAAGAATCCAAATTAAACTTTACCAAAGAATTTGATTATACGTTGCCAGCCAATTCCTTTCAGGTATTCAGGATAAAAAGTGATTCGGGTTTGGGACTGCATGATCTTCAAAAAGAAGAAAAGGAAAACAAGGTCAAAATTGTTCCCAACCCAATGAAGGACCGTTCAAAAATTATTTTCGAAAACCCGATGGGCGAGCCGTTTACCTTAAGCCTTTTTAATGGGTTGGGAGCATGTGTCTATTTCAGGGGTAAATTATCCGGCAGCACTACCTTGCTCGAACGGGGGAACCTGTCACCGGGAATTTACTTGGTGCAGATCCAATCGCAAAGTCGACGGCTTTTTGGTAAGGTATTGATAGGGTGATAACTTCTGTGCCTTCGGTTTCCGTTTTCCTTTTTCGTTCTCCGTTCTTGCATCCTGATTTCCAATGACCAATGACCAATGACTTTGTCTTTTTCTTCATAACGTATGTATGTCGTTCCGACGCTAAAGGCTTAGGTGGGTTAAAGATTGTCAGAGGGGATAGACCAAAGAGAAATAACTTGCATCATTGTTTTCTTGAGCCTTACCTTGATATCTCACTATTCTGACTTCCTGTTGATTTGTGTTGTATCATTTTCATTGCTGAATCAAAAAATTCACATTTTATCAACATCCCTTTTTATTCTTTTGTTTTTTTGTTATTTTTAACACTTTAGAAAATAAAAGGGTTGTTTCTTTCATTTATTTTTGTAAGGTTTTATATCCGATGTTTGGGGAAATGTTGATATAAAATTTTTTTAAGTAATTGGGTTGTAACGATTAAGCAAATGGGAAATGAAAAAGGTTAAGCTTATTGTATTTGTGCTTGTTATTTTATCGGCACAAGCAGTTTGGGGGAAAACGCCAGGAAATTATAAAACACATCATCAAATTACTGATAAAGAGATTCTTTTTGAAACTACAAAAGGAATAAAAATCCTTATTTCGGCTTGCGGAGATTATGAAATCGGGGTTACAGTATACCCCAAAGGGGATGCAGTATCATTGATCTCACCTGAAATGATCCGATCGAAAGCCATTTCCTTAAAAGGTTCTATCTATGTTGAAGAAATTCATGATGCCATACAGGTAACCACTACAATGGCTGATGGATTGTATATTCGTATTGAAAAGAATCCGTTCAGATTATCTTATGTTCAAAAAGATAGCGACTCGGCATTAGCCAGTGAATATAAAGGTTTTGAATTTGATAAAAACAGCACTAAAGTTTCCTTTTCTGTTAATGGAAATAACGAACAATTTGAGGTCGTTGGATTAAAAAACTTGCTCAATCCTTCTTCTTTTATTGAAAAAGGCGAAGTAATAGAAATTGAAGATCAAGGCTTTGCTTTGATCTCAACAAGAGGGTATTCTCTTGCATTCGACTGTAATTCGAAGAAAACAATTTCTTTAAATAAAAAGAATGAATTATTTATTCAGTCGATGAACAACATGAAAGATGGCTTTGGCTATATGTTGCTCTTTGGACCATCACACCATGATCTCCTTGGTAAAATTGCCTTAGCGGGCATTGGTAGCATCCCGACAAATAGTCTTTTTTAAGCTTCGTTGGCTTATCTCAATCATTATGCGGAATAAACCTAATTTCTTTTTGAGGGCAAAGAGGATTTCTCATATTCAGTCTTCACTTGTCTAACATCTTGCATCTTGTTTCCCAATGATCAATGGGTTTTCCTTATTTTCTTCTTGAATTCTTCTGTAGATCGAGCAGATTTGTGGATAAATTCAGCTTGATTCAATTTTACCCTTTAGGCTTTATTTTAAGGGTTTGTCCCACTGTTAGTCCGCGGGTGTTGGAGATTTCGTTTAAGCGTTTAATGTCTTCGGCCGAAACCCCAGGGTATTTTTTAGCAATTTCCCACAAATTATCACCTCTTTTAACGGTATGATACACGAAATTATCGTCTTTCCCGGGTTCATTGGTATTTGAAATGGTGGCAGGAGTTGAATCCTTTATTGTTTTCCCTATGGCCAATTGCTTCTCGTTAAAACTAAGCTGATCGAAACGACTGTAGTGTTCGCCTTTACCTTTAGGTACATAGATTACCAGATTCTGGCCTTCTCTTATTAGATTGCCCCTCAGGTCGTTCCAATAACGCAAGTCGGCAATCCTAATTTTAAACCATTCGGCAATAAAACCTACATTGTCACCCGATTTAACCGTATAAATTACTTTGTCTTTCCCAGAAACCTCGGGAGGGGTGTAGTTTTGAGCCGAGGCTTTCATGCTACCCGGGGTTTTAATCTGGTTATTCGGGAAATATTTGTCGCGTTCGCAGGCAAAAATTTGATTCTGCATCTCAATAAAACTATTTATTTGTTCTATTGGCAAATACAGAGGATATCGTTTTTCTGGCCGGGCAGGAATAACATCTCTTCGATAAACCGGATTAATTTCTCTTAAAATATTGATGTCGATGTTTAATATGTTTGCTACCTGTTCAAGGTGAAGGTAGTTCTCGATCATAATGGTATCGGTTATGAGTGGAAAATTTGGTTTAAAAGGATGAATTCCATGAGATTTGTAATAATTCATGATGTATGATGCCGCAATAAATGCCGGAACATAGGTTCGGGTTTCTTTAGGAAGATAGTAATAAATATCCCAGTATGACGATTTTCCCCCGGTTCGTTTGATGGCTTTATTTACATTGCCTGGACCGCAATTGTATGCTGCAATGGCCATGTGCCAGTCGCCGTAAATTGAGTACAGTTCCTTCAAATAGCGGGCGGCAGCATCGGTCGATTTTCGGGGATCGCGCCTTTCGTCGATGAAGGTATTCACCTCGAGGCCATACATCCTGCTCGTACCCAACATAAATTGCCACAAGCCACAAGCGCCGGCTCTGGAAAAGTTACGTGGGTTCAGCGCCGATTCGATTATGGCAAGGTATTTTAGTTCATGAGGAAGTTGATACTGATCTAAGATTTCTTCGAACATGGGAAAATAATAGTTGGCCAATCCCAGCATCACACTCACCTGATTTCTCCTTCTCCCTGAATATAAAACAATTACATCGCGCACTATCGAATTATAGGAAAGATCGATGTGGGAATCGATTCCCTGGAGCCTTTGTATATAAACCGAATCGGGGAGTGGGATTGCCTTTACTCGCTTTCCTGTTTCATCAACATCGCTATACTGCAAAGAGGTAACACATGTATCGTTAAACGTAAAACTATCGATATGGAAGGCGTTGCGGATGTACCAATCGCTTACCAGGCTATCGAGGGCGAGACCAAAAATTTCATCGATCATTTCTTCCTTTGAAAACACGGAAGAGTCGGTGACACTGATTGAATCGGTGTTGGCTTCGTTCAGATTCCTAATTGAAGAAAACTTTGTCTTGTTTTCATCGGGATCTTTTCCAAAACTTAGAACCGATAGGGTAAGGAAGTATAAACTTGTTGTGACTATAATCAAATTCTTCATATACAATTATTTCTATTAGAAATTAAAAGTGAGGCTCAAGCCCGGAACCGGTAAACTGGTGTATGGGTCGACCGAAAAAGGCACCATCACTATCGTTAAATCCTCACTGATATCGAAATCAATCAAATGCGCATTCACATTTGCATCTAAAATATTGAACAAATAGAATCCCACTGTGCCAATGATCACCAAATCGCGTTGCCGCCTGTAACCATCGATCGACTGCCTTAAAACCGATTGGGTATCTTTGATTACGCTGGAACTGTTCCAATCTCGGCCTTTGAGTTCTTTAATATTTTCGTATGACTTTGTTTCGGGATTTTTATCACTGATATCGTAATAACCCTGAGTCACCATGTTTAGCATCGACTGGTTCTTATGAATAAAGTATCCCAAAGCCCCGAAACCTCCGTATACAAAGGGAACCTTCCAGTATTTCCTGTTGTAAATCTGGCCCAAGCCCGGAAGTACAGCAGAAAATATGGTCGCTTTTCTTGGAAGGTGTGTTTTTGGGGTGCTTTTGAGGAGTAGCGTGTCGCTTGCCACAGGGCTCCCACCCTCTGATAGGGAATCAATGGGGTCGGGTTGAACTACTGTATTTTTTAAAATTTCATGCTGGGGTATCTGCGCGTTTGCCATGCCTATCGTTAACCAAACGAAAGCAAGCCAGAGCCTATTTTTCCCTATGCCGCCCGAGAAACTCAATTTTATTCATTTAATCGATCCAGAACACCAATAATGCGTTCAAGTTCTTTTTCCGAACCGAAGGGGATAACGATACTTCCTTTTCCTTTATTGTTGATTTTAAATCCCACCTTGGTTTCAAAATGTTTCGACAAATGAGATTTCAGAGATTCGTATTCTATTGGAAATGGTTTGATCTCAGATTCTTGGTTGTCGGCTGGCTTTTCTTCTGATGATTTTTCAGCTTCATCATCATTCAGTTTTCTTACGATTTCTTCAATTTTCCGAACCGAGAAATCATATTTCACCACCTGTTGGTAAAGCATAATTTGAGTTTCGGTATCCTTCACGTTGATGATGGCGCGTGCATGGCCCATTGAAATTTCGCGGTCGCGGATGGCTTTTTGGATGATGGCCGGCAATTTTAGCAATCTCAGATAGTTGGTAATGGTCGTCCGTTTTTTTCCAACGCGTTCACTCAGCATTTCCTGGGTAAGCTTGCACTCGTCGATTAGTCGCTGGTAGCTGATTGCCACTTCAATAGCATCCAGGTCTTCACGCTGAATGTTCTCGACGAGGGCCATTTCAAGCATCCGGTCGTCGTCGAGTTCCCTCACGTAGGCCGGCACTGTTTTCAGACCGGCAATTTTCGAAGCCCTGAACCTTCGTTCTCCGGCCACGATCTGGTACTTGTTTTCACCCACTTTCCTGAGGGTCAGTGGCTGAATAATCCCCATCTCCTTGATTGAGTTGGCCAGTTCGGCCAGAGAATCCTCGTCGAATGAGGAACGGGGTTGCCAGGGATTAGCAACTATATGATTGATATCGATTTCTACATTCGAGGCAACCTGTCCTTGCCCTATGGTATCGGCATCATCGATCAATGCCCCTAATCCACGTCCTAATACATTCTTCTTGGCCATTTGTATCAACTCGGTTTTAACTGTTTTTCTCGATAATTTCTTTTGCCAGGTTCAGATGGTTTACAGCGCCTTTTGAACTGGCATCGTATAATAAAGCGGGTTTGCCGTAACTTGGAGCTTCGCTTAACTTGATGTTTCGTTGAATGAGGGTTTCGAAAACCATCTCGCGGAAATGTTTCTTGACTTCTTCGTAAACCTGGTTAGAAAGGTTCAGTCGTGAATCGTACATAGTAAGCAGGAAACCTTCAATCTGAAGGGAAGGGTTCAAGCGGCTTTGAATAATTTTTACCGTGTTGAGCAACTTTCCTAAGCCTTCGAGGGCAAAGTATTCGCATTGTACAGGAATGATTACCGAATCGGCAGCTGTAAGCGCATTCACGGTGATGAGGCCCAACGAAGGGGAACAGTCGATTAAGATAAAGTCGAAGGTGTCTTTAAGTTGATCGGTAACTTTCTTCAATATTTTTTCCCGTTCGTTCATGTTCAGCATTTCGATTTCGGCACCCACTAAATCGATATGGGAAGGCAGCAACAACAAGCCTTCAACTTCGGTTTGTAAGGTTGCAGAACTGGGATCGATTCCGTCGATAAGACATTCGTAAATGCTGTTCTCGATGCTTTTTAAATCGAAGCCAAGCCCTGACGTGGCATTGGCCTGGGGATCGGCATCGATCAACAGTACCTTTTTCCCCAATACGGCCAAACTGGCTGATAGATTGATTGCTGTAGTAGTTTTTCCAACTCCTCCCTTTTGGTTTGCTAGCGCAATGACTTTACCCATTTTTCTCTAAAATTTTGTATCCCAAAAATAGTATTTTCAAGCGTAACACCAGCACATTTTTTTTACCTGCTGGTTTTACTTGCTTATAAACTGATGTTTAAAAGATTATCGTCGCTATGGTTTATAGCTAATACGGATCTATGTCGATTGAGAATAGGGTGGCTGAATTGTTTTCCATTTTTCTTACTCTTTCAATCGAATCCCGGATTATTTTTTTCACCTCATCGGGAGAGAGGCTTTTTTCGAACTTGATCCTAATTTCCTGTTGATAATACAGCCTTAATCTTGAAACCGCGGGGTATTCGGGCCCAAGCACCCGGTCTTTCAGAACCGATCGAAGCAACTGCGCAAGTTGCCTGGCAATATATAGTACCTTTTCGTTGCTTTTATGTTTCACGGTAATGGCTATTAACCTGAACAGAGGGGGGTATTTGAACCATTTGCGTTCTTCGAGGTAGCCGTTAAAAAATCCTGTAAAATCGTTGCTTACAACACAACCGATTACCGGGTGCCCGGGTTGAAAAGTCTGGATCACCACGGTGCCTTGTTTGCTCATTCTTCCGGCCCGCCCACTTACCTGGGCCATTAATTGATAGGCCCGCTCAAATGATCTGAAATCAGGATAATTGAGCAAGCTGTCGGCATTTAATATACCCACCACGCTCACGTTTTTAAAATCGAGGCCTTTGGTAATCATTTGGGTTCCTACCAAAATATCAGTCTTCTGTTCTGAAAAGCGGTTCAGTATCCGTTCAAAGCCAAAACGGTTTCTTGTGGAGTCGATGTCTAATCGATCGATTCTTGCCTGAGGAAATAATGCCTGAATTTCATCTTCTACTTTCTCGGTGCCAAACCCCAGGTTTTTAATATCGGTGGAACTACATTGCGGGCACTTTTCAGGCAAAGCGACTGAGTATCCGCAATAATGGCATTGCAAGTTGTTTTGATATTTATGAAAGGTCAGACTTACATCGCAGTTTTTGCATTTGGGGATATAGCCACACGAGTGGCATTGTAGGCAAGTACTGAAACCCCTCCTGTTTTGGAACAAGATGACCTGTTCCCTGGACTCAAGTGCGGATTTTATCTGTTGAAGGAGTTCAGGGGTGAAAAAGGAGTTCATCTCCTTTCTTTTGTAGGCCAACTTCATGTCGGCCACAATTATCATGGGCAGAGCCGTTTCATTATAACGCTGGTTTAGGGTAACCAAACCATATTTCCCGGTTTTTGCATTAAAAAACGATTCGAACGAAGGGGTGGCTGTACCCAACACTACTTTTGCACCATGCAGCGAAGCTAGCACGATGGCCGCATCGCGCGCATGATACCTGGGGGCAGGATCGTCTTGTTTGTACGAAGGGTCGTGTTCTTCGTCGACAACAACCAAACCCAGCTTTTTGAATGGTAAAAATATTGCTGAACGCGCACCCAATATCAATTGATAATTTGGCGTACTACCGGTTCCATTTTCCAATACTTTGTTCCAGATTTCACTTCTTTCGGCATCGCTGATTTTCGAATGATAGACCCCAACCCGCGCTCCGAATACTTTTCGGAGCCTTTCGATGATTTGTGTGGTAAGGGCAATTTCAGGAAGAAGATACAAAACCTGTCTCCCAATTCTTAATTGTTCCTCGATCAGTTTGATGTAGATTTCAGTTTTGCCACTGGCCGTAATCCCGTGGAGTAACGCGGTTTGTTTCTCGATAAAATGCCGGTGAATTTCGTTTAGTGCCCGGGTTTGAAAAGGGTTGAGCCTGATGATCCCTTCCTCAGTATGAGCAGTATCGTCGAGACGGCCCACTTCAATTGTGAAAAGCTCAACGAAGCCTTTGGTTACGAGTCCCTTGAGAACCGAGTCTGAAAAGCCGCCTTTTTTCAATAATTCATTTTTGGGGATCGATGGTTTGGGGTGAGCAGAAAACAAATCAAGTTCGTTGATTAACAGCATCAATAGTTCCATTTGTTTTCCAGCTTTTTTTACCTGGGCAAAAGCCTCCTGCAAACGTTCTTCACTCAGATATGCAGGGTTCAGTCGGAGATGGGCCATGGTTTTAGGCTGGGTGCCTTTACTTAATTCTTCTTCAACACGAATGGCTCCCTTCACCAGTAATTTTTGAACGGTTTGGTATACGCTATTTTTCCGGGTAATCCGGTTAAGTTGCTCAATAGTAACCTGTTTTTGTGTTTCTATACAATTTAACAAGGCTAATTCAGAGGGTTTAAGTTTTTCGGTTTCTTCCCAGTCGTGATTGTAAGAGATGGTGGTACGGCTTTCCAATTTCAAGCCCGCAGGCAGGGCTGCACGCATTACATCGCCTTCAGTACACAGGTAATAGTTGGCTATCCATTCCCAAAAAATAAATTGAAGCTCCAACACGATGGCTTGTTCATCGATAATAAATTCGATGGCTTTGGTTTCGTAAGCCGGAGCTTTGTCGAGTACCGATTTTATCAAAGCAGAGTAAAATTTTCGGGAACCAAATTGTACCACGGCTCTTTTTCCCTGCAAATTCTGCCTATCGCTGCAATTGGGTACATGATAGGTAAAATTTTGCTGAAGGGGAATTGGCAATACCACTTCAATATAGACAAGATTTTCGGTCAATTCTTTTTCCTTCAAAAATAGATCAAATTAAATAAGAACCCTATTTTCCTTTTCAATTTGAAAAGAAAAGAAATAAGTAGGCCCCTTCTTATTTTTTCTTTTTTAGTTTGGATGACGATGAAGATTTTCGGGCTTTTACAACAAGAAAAGCTCCAGCCAGGAATAGAATTGCACCAAGCCAGGTAAGCCAACCGAAACGCTCACCTTCAACCCAGTCGACATTTAAGACGGTAAGTAACGCCATAATCAGAAAGGTAATGATGGGATTGTTGATTACAATAGAACTAAAGATGTTGGCATCGATGTACTTCAACGAAGCAGCCATACTGCCATAAGCAATTAGGGTATTCAAGCCAAGAAAAACAATCAGGGCCCACCATCCAAAACTCAATCCACCTAAAGAAGAAACATCGGCTACTGGAAAATACAGTAAGGCTGGAAAACCAAAAAGCAGAAGGTTCATGGTTTGTGGAGGATACTGGTGGATCAGTCGTTTCTGAATCACAGCGTACACTGCCCAGGTTATAGCCCCGATTACCAGCAACAAAACCCCCAGATTGAAATCTTCAGGATTAACCAACATACTGGTAATTTGTTGGTGATAAAAAAGAATGAACCCCAGCACCACTATGATGAATCCCAGTAATTGGATCCGGTTTATTTTTTCCTTAAAAAACACAACACCGGCAAGTGCCAGCAAAACCGGCCCCAACTGAATGATCACCTGCGAATTGCTTGGGCTGGTATATTTAATTCCTAGCATAAACCCGATATAGTTGATTCCCAGCATGACCGAAGCCACGAGCAGCCATGCAGGGGGTTTTAGCAGGATGCGAAGTTGCGAACGATCGGTAAATAAAAACCATCCAAACAACGCAAGAAATGAAAAAGCGAAACGAAACCAAACGATCGTGAAAGGTCCGGCTACCTGCAAAGCCACTTTAAGAGCTACAGCCAACACCCCCCAAAATAAAGCGGTATTAACTGCCAGTACTATGCCTTTATTGTTTTCGTTCATTATTATTTGAGCAAATAAAACAATTTCGATTCATTAACGGCTACCGAACGCCATGAGCATCACCCCGATAATAATCCCGGTCAGGAAAAGGGCTTTTCTGCCTATGTTTTTATCTTTAAACAAAACAGCACCAATGGCGAAGGCAATTACAACCCCGCTCCTTCTGATCCCTGAGAGAACCGATATCAATGCATCGGGGAAAGTGAGGGCATAAAAATAGAAATAATCGGTCAAAACCAGGGTAATGCCAATTAAGGGGATGGTCCATCTCCATTGAAAAGGGGTGTATTTCTTTCGTTTGGGATACCATAAAAGAGCGGTTACAGGAAGCATGATCAACATTTGATATACTGAAAACCAGGCCTGTACAGCTAATCGGTCGATGGCCCTGATGATGAACTTATCGTATAAGGCACTTGTCGACCCCAAGAAGGTGGCCCCAATAATGAAATAGATCCATTTGTTCTTTGTGAAATTGATTCCTTCGAGTTTTCCGGTTGTTGAGAAGAGGAAAAAGAAAATTAAAGTTATCAACAATCCAAGCCATTGTAAAGGATTTAATTTCTCGGAAAAAATAATTAATGCCCCGATTAACGTCCACAAGGGAGCAGTTGCCCGAATGGGGGCTACAATGGTGATGGGGAGGTTTTTTACTGCGAAGAAGGCAAGTATCCAACTGCTTACCACGATAATCGACTTGATAAAAATCAATATATGTTCATTGAAAGTGATGGGTCTCGCGTATAGATGGACTGAACTAAAGAAGTCAGGAAAATATTTCGATCCGATCAATATGGGAAAAAAGAGCAATGCGCTGGTACTCACTGCGATCAGTAGGGTTGGCAATACTGAATTGCCATTCAACGACCACTTTTTCAGTACATCGTAGAAGCCCAATAAAACTGCTGAAACTACACCCCAAAAACCCCACATAATGCAATCATTGAGCTGCAAAAGTAAAATTGAATTGGATCTGCCGATAAGCGAAGGGCATTATATTCTGAAAAAGAAATGATGATTTAAAATTCAAAATAACGATTACCTGCTCCTTATAACCTTTCAATCTTTTCCGCGATGTGATTGGCCCCTTCAGATCCAAGAAAAAGGGTCAGGCCCGTTTTTATCCCTTTAGCAATTTCGGTAAGGTTTTCGCGTTTTATCGATTCTTCTTCGATTCTTAGTTTTTTGCATTGCGTTCGTAAGGCTCCTCTCGACATCATGTCACCAACCAATGGTGAAATTAATTCATAAATTTGTTTTGAAAAGGTGTTCGTATATGGATTCATGGTCTTTCCTATTTTAAGTTTAATGATTCAATCAGATTTCTCTGATAAAGGCTGCCAAGGGCCAATGCCATATAACCCATATTCCAGGCAATCTCGATGGGATCTCCCGACTGATAGACATCCATCCAGCTATAATATGAATAATACAAATCGGCTATTGTAAACAATATAAACCCGATTGCAATCATTCTCCAGGGCATGGTGATAGCTCCTTTGCCAAAAAGACTTGAGATATAGAAAACCAGAAAAGCCAATGCAACTACAAAAAGGTCCATGATGGGATAATAAAGATAGAAAAGCTTTTTATATGCTGAAGTATCTTCATCGGTAATCATGGGTCGTAAAAGAACTAATGCGATGTAAATCAATAATATGATCGACATGGTGACAATTATCCTGTAAACCCATTTTTTGCCCAAGGGTAAGCCGCTCTTTCTAAAACCTCTAATAACAAGAAAAAGTGCAGCGAAAAAAGGTATATACCCTATACACCAAAAATAATCGGCAAGAGAAGGAATAAATTCATTCATGTCAAATTTTAATACAACTTCCATGATCCCAAAAATCAATTCCGCTGCGAAATAAAATAAGCTTCCCATAAAGATCAGAAGCCAGGCTGTTTTTGCATTATCTTTATAAATGAACTTTCGATAGGTTAATCCTACACAAAACAAAGCAATCCCTGAGGAAATTATCGGAAGCAAATCGCTGATTATTAATAGTTCCCGACTTCCCTTGGGAAGTAAAAAAATGGTGAGTATATTGCTGATCAATAGACCTATAGAAACCAACCACAAATTCCATTTTTTATTCATCGTATAGGTAATTAGCATTTTAACGGCAAATATAAACATAATGGCGGCTAAAATCAATGACTTTTTTTGCAAAAAACCCTAAGCAATGCATGAACGTATTAAAAATTGATTATCTTCGCATACAGAACAGACCAGAACAGTATGGATATTTTAGAGCACATTCATGCCAATTCCAATTCAAGCTCGTTGAAATACATTCAACTGGTCGACAGCATCATTAATGCTATTAATGAAGGAACTCTGAATGAAGGAGACCTCCTTCCCTCGGTAAACGAATTGATAAAAAATGCTTCTTTCTCACGCGATACCGTTTTTAAAGCATATAGTGAATTAAAAAACCGAGGAGTGATTGAATCGGTTCCCAACCGGGGGTATTTTGTTACCCGTAACCACAACAGGGTGCTGCTTTTCCTCGATACCTTCAAAGCGTATAAGGAAGTTTTATACGAAGGCTTTCGCTCAAACCTGCCCGAGAACTATTCAGTCGACCTTCATTTTCACCATTACAACATCAACGTGTTTGAAACCATTCTGAACGATAGCATTGGCCGTTACACACATTATGTTGTAATGTGTTTCGACCACCCCAGGATGAAGCAAATCATTGAGAAAATTCCAGCCGGGAAACTTTTAATCATTGACTGGAACATTCATGCCAGTGAAAGCCATTCGTATGTTTGCCAGGACTTCGGCAAAGCTTTATACAACAACCTTTTCGAACATCTTGACCGAATCCGGCACTATCAACGGTTCATTTACCTATACCCCGAAAAGATGACTTATCACCCAAAAGAATCGATACACCAATTCAAAAAATTTGCATCAAAATACAAGCTAAACAGCCAGGTTGTATACGATCCAAAAAAAATAGAGGTTTGTAATGGCGATCTTTACTTGTTGGTCAGCGACCGTACCTTGGCCATGATATTGGATCAGGCTTCAGAAAACAGACTTGAACCCGGAATCGATTTTGGCATAATTTCTTACAACGAAACGCCCATGAAGCGATACGTAAAAGATGGCATTTCGGTGATTTCGACCGACTTCATCGAAATGGGAAAAATGGCTGCCCGATATGTTATCGAACCTGGGCCATTACAATATGTAGTTCCCACAACAACTATATTAAGAAAATCATTTTAAGGATAAAATAATAGAACAAATAAAACCTATTGATTATGTACTTTTTAGGATACGACATTGGTAGTTCTTCGGTTAAGGCTTCGCTCATCAACGGCGAAACCGGCGAGTGTGTAGCCTCCGACTTTTTCCCGAAACAAGAAATGAAAATCATGGCCATCAAGCCAGGATGGGCGGAACAACATCCTGATCAATGGTGGGAAAACCTGAAACTGGCCAACCAATCGGTGCTGAAACAAAGTGGTGTTAAACCCGAAACAATCGAAGCTATTGGTATTTCCTACCAAATGCATGGTTTGGTTGCGATCGATAAAAACCAGAGTGTATTGCGCCCATCCATTATTTGGTGCGACAGTCGTGCTGCAAGGATTGGCGATAAAGCTTTTGATGCCATTGGCGGCGAACGCTGTTTGGGCAGCCTGCTCAATTCACCCGGCAACTTTACCGCATCGAAACTCATGTGGGTCAAAGAAAACGAACCCGCGCTCTTTGCCAAAATCGATAAAATTATGCTCCCGGGCGATTTTATCGCTATGAAACTAACTGGTGAAGTTAAGACGACCATTTCGGGTCTATCGGAAGGCATGTTCTGGGATTTTCAAAGGAACGAAGTATCGGAGCTGCTTATGAAACATTATGGTTTCGAAGGTTCATTGATTCCTGAAATCGTGCCCACCTTTGCCATACAGGGAGAGGTGAACGAGGCAGCAGCAAACGAACTTGGGCTGAAAGTAGGAACCAAAGTTTCGTACCGTGCTGGCGATCAACCCAACAATGCGCTTTCGCTCAATGTGCTGAATCCCGGTGAGATTGCTACTACCGCCGGAACTTCGGGTGTTGTATATGGGGTTAGTGAAGCCATCAAATACGACCCCTATTCACGTGTAAACACCTTTGCTCATGTTAACCATACGACCAAACTCAACCGTTTAGGTGTCCTTCTGTGTATCAATGGTACGGGCATCCTCAATTCGTGGATGCGCCAACTGACTGGTGATTCGCTGAGTTATCAGGAAATGAATAAAATGGCTGCTCAAATTCCGATCGGATCGGATGGAGTCAGCATTTTGCCTTTTGGCAATGGGGCCGAACGGGTTTTACGCAACCTGAATATCGGCTCACAGTTAAGCGGCATCAATTTCAACACCCATACTCAAGCCCACCTGTTCCGCGCAGCCCAGGAAGGGATCGTGTTCTCTTTTAATTATGGAATGGAGGTTATGCAGCAAATCGGTATCGATGCGAAAGTGATCCGGGCCGGGAAAGCCAACATGTTCCTAAGCCCTATCTTCCGTGAAACTTTAGCAGGAATTAGCGGGGCTACAATCGAATTGTACAATACCGACGGATCGGTTGGGGCAGCAAGGGGTGCGGCCGTGGGGTCAGGTTACTATCAATCGTTTGCCGATGCATTCGGAAGTTTGAAGAAACTTGAAACCATCGAACCCGATACAAACAAAAAAACCGAATACAAAGCTGCCTATGAAAGGTGGAAAAACAAATTGGAAGCTACAATTAGATAAATAACATATCCTGGCTTCGGCAGGCAATCTGTGATAGTAGACAAACCACAATAGGCTGTGGTTACATACGAAGAGTAAATTGTAATGACTAAAGGATCAATAATAAATCATAATTCATAAATATAAATAATAAATGTCATGAGTGTAGTAATAGGAGACAAAGAGTATTTTAAAGGAATCGGACAGATTCAGTACGAAGGACCAAAATCGAAAAACCCGATGGCCTTCAAATGGTACAATCCCGAACAAGTAATTGCAGGCAAAACCATGAAGGACTATCTTCGTTTTGCTGTTGCATACTGGCACACCTTCTGTGGAACTGGCGGTGATCCGTTTGGACCCGGTACACAAATTTTCCCATGGGATGAACCTAAAGAGGTGATGGAAGCCAATAAAGCCCGTATGGATGCAGCTTTCGAATTCATTACCAAACTGGGGGCGCCTTTCTATTGCTTCCACGACACCGATGTAGCTGGTGATGGATCAGTTTTCGAAATCGAGAACCGCCTGGCCAAAATGGTGGAATATGCCAAACAAAAACAAGCTGCCTCGGGCGTAAAACTGTTATGGGGTACGGCCAACGTGTTCAGCAATCCACGGTATATGAATGGCGCTTCAACCAACCCCGATTTTAACGTGGTGGCCAATGCAGCCGTGCAGGTTAAAAACGCAATCGATGCAACCATTGCACTGGGCGGCACTGGTTATGTGTTTTGGGGAGGACGTGAAGGATACAACAGCCTGCTTAATACCAATACAAAAAAAGAACTCGATCACCTTGGACAATTTCTCCGGATGGCCCGCGACTATGCTCGTGCCCAAGGATTTAAAGGAACCTTCTTTATCGAGCCAAAACCCATGGAACCATCAAAGCATCAATACGATGTGGATGTGCAAACAGTATTGGGCTTCCTGAATGCACAAGGGTTGATCGACGACTTCAAACTGAACGTGGAAGTAAACCACGCTACTTTGGCTGGCCACTCATTCGCCCATGAGCTTCGCATGGCTGCCGATGCCGGCAAGTTGGGTTCGATCGATGCCAACAAGGGCGACTATCAAAATGGCTGGGATACCGATGAATTCCCAACCAATATCTGCGAAATTACTGAAGCTATGCTTGAAATCCTTCCTGCAGGCGGTTTCGAACACGGCGGCATTAACTTCGATGCTAAAACCCGTCGCAACTCTACCGACCTTGAAGACATTTTCGTAGCCCATATTGGTGGAATGGATGTTTTTGCCCGTTCTTTGATGATTGCCGATAGGATTTTGAATGAATCGGATTTTTCCAAAATGCGGGCTGAACGTTATGCTTCCTTCAATACTGGAAAAGGCGCTGAATTTGAAAAGGGCAAACTTTCGCTTACCGATCTGTATACCTTCGCAAAACAAGTGGGCGAACCAAAACAAATTAGTGGGAAACAAGAATTGTTGGAGCAGTTGATCAACAACTACATTTAATATACGACTTCTAATTTCAACAGGTAAAAGCCAAATGGTTTTTACCTGTTGCTTTTTTATATATGAAAAAACCTTTTCAGATCGGTTGCCTTTTTTAAACGGTAATGAATATACAACAAAATGCCCGATACTGATAGTACAGAAATAAAAAGGATGATGCTCCAGTGAAGTCTTAATTGTTTATAAACGTACAAAGAAAGGACACTTTCGATGCAAAGACATAAAATTCCGGTAGCGCTTAAGAAATAGGCAATGAGGTTAATTCCTTTCTGTCGTGTTTTTTTGATCAGTAATACCAGAATAAAAAGGATGATAAAAAAGAAGAAAACAATCGGAACCCCCAACCTTAAACCCCATCCCAGGTTATTGCTTAATAAGTCGAGTATAAGAAGCAGTAAGGATGTTGATACAAAACATCCCGATAACAGCATCATTATCTTTTTCTGAAGAAAAACAAGGAGCCAAACATTTGAAATCAGGAAGACCCCGATAGTAAGAGTATATTTCGACCAGCTGATTCTTTTGTTGATAATCAGATCAATAATAAATGAAACCAAGACCCCCGAAACTAAAATGATGCCCGATAATTCCCAGAATAGTTTTTTCTTCTGTAAAGGGCTTAAATCGCTAAGGTTATAAGGTGACCGTACCGGTTCTTTCACCCGTTTTTCATTGACGTGGTCCCGGATAAAAGTTTCGGTATTGGAACTTTTTTGTCCACATAAAGGACAAAAGTTCATTTCTACATCAAGCTCAACACCACAATTTCGGCAAGTATTCATATCCTGATTATTTAATTCGATAATTTTACCGGTATACTTTGTTCATTAAAAAAATGGACAAACCTCTTTTCAAGTTCCTTGGTCTCAGAAATATTTCCAAAGCTTAACACCAGCTTTTCGCCATAACTAACTACCCCAATATTGGCTTTGTTCATCTTATTGGGTGGCGGAGGGGTAAAAACCAGATAATCGATTTGTTGGCCCAATTCTCCCGGAAACGCTACTCTGCCAAGATTGGTGAGTACGCCACTAAATTGGTCACATCCAAGAGAATAATAAAAACGCCTCATTAGGAAACTTTTCAGGAATAAAGGAATGCTCCGCACTAAAAATTTTCTTTCTCCTCCAACATTTCGTGCAATGGTTTTGGACACCAACTTTTCATCGGTTTCAAGTTGCATTTGATGATGTACCATTTTTAGGATTTCGTCGAACGAATAATGGCCAAGTCTTAAGTCAATTTCGGGCATAACATAAAGCGAAAAATTGCGCATCGTAGCCGAGCTATAAATCTTGCGTAGATTTACCGGCACCTCGATACATAATTTTTTCTGTTTCCTGAAGCGGCTCGATGGTTTTAAACTTTCAAAGATATCTTGGATAACAAGAAGATATGCTGAAATCAGGTACACGGTTATGCTAACTCTTTTTTCATCAGCTCTTTTTTTAACGACTGTGGTTGGGACAATCAGGTTCAGGATTTTAAACCTGGGGGATAAGCCCAGGGGAAAAGGCAGATGAAAAGCTTTTGGCCTTGAAACTATTTTTGGGGTTTCCTCCTTGAAATATCGGCGATAGGCATCTTCAAATTCTTCTGGATTAGGATTCTGATCAACCTGCATCGTTTTAAAAGAGGAAGGAACTTCAATGCCTGTGAATTGGAAATAACAAACTAACAAGGTCTTTAAGAATTCAAATGCACCGGTCCCATCGGTCAACTCATGTGAAAATTCTACACCAATTCGGTTTTGTGCAACTACTACACGGAAAAGGTTTTTTTTTCGGTCGAAACGGCGACATGGAAGGCCCGTATCTGCAATAACTGGCGTAAAAAACTTGGCCGATTCAAGGTAATACCAAAAAAACCCTTTTCGCATAATCACTTTGTAGTAAGGAAAACGCGATTCTACTGTTCGCACAGCCTTGAAAAGCAATTTTATATTGACTTTTTTTTTGAGTCGGGCCGAAATTCTGAATACAGATGTCAATTCGGCAGTAGTGATGGCCGGAAATATTTTAGCAGCATTGTCGAGTGGATACCAAAAATCATCACCTTCTTTTTCCGGATCGAATAAACTTTTCATAAAGCTCCCCGCCAATTGTTTACGCAAAGGTACCATAACTTACGGAACAGTTGGCTATTATTCGCTTATAAATAGCATCACCCATCCAATAGGATCCAAATAAAATGAAAAATTGGTAATTTCAAACTTAATTGATATATTGCGGCAATCAGGCTTTAAACCCTCAATTATGATAAAAAAACTTGAATTGGAATACATAATGAATTGTTCGCCCAAGGTGTTGTACAATCGGCTTAGTTCGGCATCAGGTCTTACAGAATGGTTTGCTGATGACGTTTCAGTAAAAGGACGAAAATTCATCTTCACCTGGGACAATGCCCCACAAGAAGCAGAACTGATCATTAACAGGGAAAATCAACTGGTCAGGTTTCAATGGACCGAAGACAAGCAATACTTTGAATTTAAAATTTTACAAGACGAATTGACCAGCGACGTAGCCCTTTTTATTACCGATTTTGTTGAAGAAGAAGATATTGAAGAACAACGTTGGCTGTGGGATTCACAGGTCAACAAGTTAAAACAAGTGGTTGGTTCCTGATCCCCGCCCGATCTTTTCAAATAAAACTGCCTATATTTGCACTGCAACAAAATTCTGTTGTGAAAATTTTCAAATAATGAACTTGGAATTAGTATGCAAACAGGTTCGCGAGTTGGTAAGTGAAACTGGCCTTTTTGTAAGCGAATCGAGAAAAAACTTCACCGAAAACAGTGAAAATACAGAAACGAAGGGACATAGCAACTTTGTAACTTCCATCGATAAAGCATCTGAAAAGAAATTGGTCAAGGGCTTGGCGGAAATTTTGCCCGAAGCTGGGTTCATTGCCGAAGAAGGCACTTCGGATAAAAAAGGCGAACACTATAATTGGATCATCGATCCGATTGATGGTACAACTAATTTCATTCATGGAGTCAGCCCATATTCGATTAGTGTAGGCTTAACCCGCGACCAGCAACTGATAATGGGAGTGGTGCTCGAAATAGTCCATAACGAACTTTTTTATGCCTGGGAAGGCAGTAGTGCCTTTCTAAATGGCACGCCCATCAAAGTGTCCCAATCGGCCACCCATGCCCAGTCGTTGGTAGTAACCGGTTTTCCCTATACCGATTTTGGCTGGCTCGACAAGTACCTTCAATGCCTTAAATTCATGATGTTGAATACCCGGGGAGTCCGCCGCTTGGGCTCAGCAGCCAT
>CAZSIK010000001.1:0-8860 GCA_964606515.1 uncultured Prolixibacteraceae bacterium | reverse complement strand
GCCTCCACCCCTGGGATGTGGCTGCCGGAGCTTTTATAATCAGGCAAGCCGGTGGTGTCGTTACCGATTTTGATGGCACTGAACATTTCATGGATTCAGGTAACATAGTGGCATCCAATGCCAATTATTACAAGAATTTTCACGATATTGTAGTGAACTATTTTATTGAAAATCATGGACCAGAAAAAAATCAACATCCTGAATGAACTATCCCAAGCTTTGAGTCAAGCCGATTTTAACCTGGAGGCCTGGAAGATGAAAGCTAAACTCGTGATGAAATCCTTGTTCGGGTCTGGCGACGAGCGGATTGACCTGATCGAAAAATTACATTACGACTATTCAAGCTGGTCGTTACGAGATAACTCAGGAGGGAAAATGATCGATCCGGTGAAAAAAACGGCTGCCGAAATTGTAGGTTCTGCCCTCATCGAGCTTGAAATCAATCAGGGAAAAAGCAGCATTGAAGAATTGTTTAGCCGGGAACTTACCGGATCGCAATTTAAGGAGCTGAAAGAGGCTGTTGGTAAGAATAATGAGGAAGAAATTGACCGTTTCACATCAAGGCTCGAAGCAGACCTACTTAAACGAATTGTACGCAACATTATTCAATTATCTTTTAACGACACTCCAGCAAATTAAACCATGTTGTGCAAAGCCGGCTATTATCTCCTCCTGGCCTTAACCTGGCCCATGCAGTTGTTCCCTCTTGAGTTTCATTATTTCTTTTCCGACCTGCTTTATCTTTGCATTTTTCGCATTTTCAAATACCGCGTAAATGTGGCCAAAAGCAACCTCAACCTGGCCTTTCCTGAAAAATCTGAAAAAGAACGCAACCTGATCCTGAAAAAATTCTACAGAAACTTCGCCGATATCTTTATCGAGACCTTATACTTCACCCATATCAATCCCCAAAAAAATCAAAAACGACTGAAGGTTCACCATGCCGAGCTTCTTGAAACACTTTTCCAACAAAAGAAAAACATTATTTGTGTAGCGGGTCATTTTGGAAACTGGGAGTTTGTAAACCTTTACACCCATCAGATAAAATATACCCTGTATGCAGTGTACAAGAAACTCAACAACAGAACCTTCGATCTTTTTTTTCGTCATTCAAGAGAACTCATGGGGGGCATCGCACTCGAAATGAGCGAAACCCCAAGGCAGTTATTCAGCGATGCAAAATCGGGCAAGCTTTTTTTTGCTTACCTTATTGCCGATCAGCGACCTCAAAAAAAAGAGCAAGCTCACTGGATGACTTTTTTGAACCAGGATACTCCGGTGCTTACCGGTCCTGAAAAAATTGCCAGAAAAACCAATTCTGCGGTTATCTGGATTGATACCTTCAGGGTGAAACGAGGTTATTATGAAATCGACATTTCGCTGATAACCGAAAACCCAAACGATAATAAGGAATTTGAAATTACAGAAAAACAAATGGTTCTACTTGAAAATGCAATCGAACGATGCCCCGATCAATGGCTCTGGACCCATAAACGTTGGAAACACAAAAGAGAATAAAAACCAGTAAAATGGAGTGCTGTGTTTTTATTCTGTACATTTAATGCCTAAATTGATAAACAATTCTGACAAAAATTGAAAACGGCAGTCGTCATATTAAACTGGAATGGTAAGGATCATTTAAAAAAATACCTTCCCCTAGTATTTCAACATACACCGAAAGAAGGGTTCGAAATCGTGGTGGCTGATAATGGTTCGGTCGATGGTTCGATACAACTTCTTGCTAATCAATTTCCTGAATGCCGAATTATTGAACTCGATCAAAATTATGGTTTTGCCGGTGGTTATAATAAAGCACTTGAACATGTTGATGCAGAAATTTTTTGTTTGCTCAACAGCGATGTAAGGGTCAGTGCCCATTGGATTGAACCGGTACTTGATCTTTTCAATTCAGATGAAAATATAGCGGCCATCCAGCCAAAAATCCTTTCCGATCGCGATTGGTCGAGATTCGAACACGCCGGTGCCGCAGGTGGTTTTGTCGATCACTATGGCTATCCCTTTTGCAGGGGAAGGATCATGGATAAAATTGAATACGACCGTGGGCAATATAATGATCCCACCGATATCTTCTGGGCATCTGGTGCATGCCTTTTTATCCGGTCCGAGTTGTTTAAAAAAGCCGGCGGATTCGATGCCGATTATTTTGCCCACATGGAAGAGATTGATCTTTGCTGGCGCTTAAAAAATCAAGGATACCGGATTACGTTCTGTCCGCATAGTAAGATTTATCATTGGGGAGGGGCTACCCTTGAGTACAATAATCCCAGGAAACTTTTTCTCAATTTCAGGAATAGCTTGTGGACCCTTTACAAGAATTATACAGGTAAAAGCCTTCCAGCCATCATGTTCCTTAGGATGATGATCGATTCGTTTGCTATTGTGAAATTTGCAGCATCGCTCGATTTTAAAAACATGTCGGCCATTGTTTCTGCACATTTCGAGTTCCATCGATCGAAAAAATTAGTGAAGGAAAAAAGGAAGGCATTGCAAACTCAGGTAAAAGTTAGGAAACATCCCGAAATGCTTAACAAAAGCATCGTCTGGGAATTTTTTATCCACTCGAAACGGACTTTTTCAAAGCTAAAAAAATTTAAAAAGGAAGTGATCCGATCCTCAAAGTTGAAACATTAATTGTTATTTGACGGATTAAATTCTTTAACCTTTCTGAAATCAATGCCCAAATCAAGATCATCGCGAAAAACTGATTGTTGGCTCAACGATTTCATTCTCCTGAATCCTGAAATCCACATGA
The DNA here is from genome assembly GCA_964606515.1 of uncultured Prolixibacteraceae bacterium. Taxonomy (GTDB): domain Bacteria; phylum Bacteroidota; class Bacteroidia; order Bacteroidales; family Prolixibacteraceae; genus CAZSIK01. The sequence continues at coordinate 6,087 of CAZSIK010000001.1, read as the reverse complement.
AAACGATAAAAGGGAGGAAGCTCAGCAACAACCAGCTATTTCCGGCCATGAGGATAAAATCGTACGCTCCATGGAACACAAAAGGAATTAAGAACGAGAGCCACAGGTATTTTTTTCTTTTTTTTGGGTAGAAACGTGCCAAACCAAAAAAATAGCCCATACTTATCCCGAACAAAGCATGAGCCGGCACCGCGGTAAGTGCCCTTGAAAACGCCGTTGCATAACCATAACCGGTTACGTAAAGTACATTCTCGATACCCGCAAAGCCAAGGGAAATAAAAGTAGCATACACGATGCCATCAAACTTGTCGTTGAATGCCTTGTTTTTCCAGATCAGAAAAAACAAGGCCAATAATTTCATCCCTTCCTCTGAAAATGAGGCCACCATGAAAGCATCCCAGAAAGGTCGGGCCATTCCTGCAAAATTTTTCCCGACATACGAGAGTAGTTTCTCGATAAAAATAACTGGGAAGGCTAAAAAAACACCCAACGCCAAGGCCTGTATCAATAAAACCCAAGGTTCCTTTTCATACTTATCTCGGAAGTAGATATAAAAAAGAATTATAAAAACCGGGGCCAGGGATAAAAATACCAGAGTCATAAGCTACCCAATGTGTTTGATCAGTTCGCCAAAGATTATTTCCAGCTTTGGGGCGGCATGGGCTGCCACATCCAAAACTTCATGATGGTTGTTTCCTTCTTCAGCAACTTCTAGCCCGTTGTTTGTGATCACCGAAATAGCAAAAACCTTCATGCCCATGTGGTTGGCAACAATTACCTCGGGCACGGTCGACATTCCGATGGCATCGCCACCCATCATGTGGAAGAAACGGTACTCGGCTTTGGTTTCAAACGAAGGGCCGGTGCCCCCGACATAAACTCCCTCGTGAAGCGGGATGAAACGTTCCCGGGCCAATTCCCTGATGTACTGAATCAGTTCGGGATCGTAGGGCTGGGTCATATCAGGAAACCTTGGTCCCAGCTCATCAATGTTGGGCCCGATTAATGGATTTGTTCCGAAAAAGTTGATGTGGTCGGTAATCATCATGAGGTCGCCCACTTCAAACCCGTAATTGATGCCTCCAGCTGCGTTGCTCAAAATCAGGTATTCAACGCCCAGCATTTTGAAAACCCTAATGGGGAAGGTTAGGGCTTCCATTGTGTGGCCTTCATAAAAATGAAAGCGGCCTTGCATGGCGATGATCTCCTTGTTGTGGTAAGTTCCGATGATCAATCGGTTGGAATGACCTTCAACCGTGGAAACCGGAAAATTCGGGATTTCCTGATAGGGAAAAACATGCTTTGTTTTGATCTCGGAGGCAAAACCACCCAAGCCTGAGCCTAAAATTACCGCAACCCGTCCATTGAAGCCACTTTTATTTTTTATGTAATCGGCTGTTGCTTTTATTTTCTGTAACATAGTTTTTTATTTTTCGGTTGAACAATTCTTTGGTGTGATCTAAAAACCTGATTTGTATAGGAATATAATATAAATTGTTGGAAAAAGGTTCAGGAAGATCTGGAATAGAGCGAATGCGCGATAGATCTTTTTCTGTGGTGATGATCATTTTATTTTTCGAATCAATCTGATAGAAAGTATCAGCAAGTTGGGAAATATCTTTATAGGTGAAATTGTAATGATCGGAAAAAGCAACATGGGTTACAGTACCCACCGAGTTCTCGAGATGGTCAAGTAAGGGGGTTGGATGGGCTATGCCTGTGATTAAAAGAACTTTGTATTTTTTTAAATCATCGAAAAAGAGGGACCGGCCCTGAATTGCTGGCGTGATTTCTCCATACACAATCGAGGTGAAAAATAAGTTTTGATAGGGGCGAAGCTTCAGGTTGTTCTTGATGATTCGCTGTTCGATTGGAGGTAGTTGGCTCGGACACTTGGTGAAGACAATTAGATTGGAGCGGAGATGGGCTGATGCAGGTTCTCTAAGCCTTCCCGAAGGAAGAAGCCGGTCAGTCGACAATGGTCGCGTGTAATCAATTAGTAAAATATTAATTCCTGGTTTAACCCTACGGTGTTGAAATGCATCATCGAGTATCACCAAATCAATTTCTAATGCCTTGTTGGATAGTAGGTTGTTTATCCCCTTAACCCGGTTTTCACAAACTGCTACGGTAAGGTCCGGAAATTTGAGTTTGATTTGTGCTGCTTCATCTCCAATTTCAAAAACCCCAGATGTACTGTTGGCCAACATGAATCCTTTGGTCTTTCGTTTGTATCCCCTGCTTAAATAAGCCACTTTGAATTGTGGGTTCAACAGTTCAACCAAATATTCGGCTAATGGGGTTTTCCCTGTCCCGCCCACCGTAATATTCCCGACAGAAATTATGGGTACTTCAAATTCGTGTTGTTTCAATATCTTGGCTTCATAAAGGAAATTCCGTGAAGCGACAATAAAGCGATACACCCAAGATAACGGAAATAAGATCAATTTCAGCATTGGAACGATTTTAGGCTAAAGTACGAAGAACCCGCTTATGCACAAAAAAAAGTTGCCTTTTGTAGACAACTTTTTCAATAAAACCGAATGCTTTAATTTTATTATTGAACCGGCCACTCATAAGGGATCCGGGTCATGATTCCCTGAGCTTTCCGAATATGGTCGAGAGCCTTGTAATAACGTGCTGATTCGCCCAATTCGGATTGAATTATCCTGGCCCGCACATCTCCCGAAAATCCTTTTATTAATTCTTCAATTGGGTCTTTTTGTTTTGGAAGGTTGACGATTCGGTAGTTTTTAAGTCCGGCCATTTTTTCAGCAATCTTAACTGCATCGCCGAGATGGCCTAATACATCGACAAGGCCTATTGAAAGCGCATTTTCGCCGGTCCATACCCTGCCTTCACCAATGGCATCAACCTGCTCGAATGTAAGTCCGCGGCCTTCGGCAACATGGGTTACAAAAGTCTTGTACACATTTTCAACCATGTTCTGCATTTGGGCTTTTTCAATCTCGGTAAGCTGACGACTTACGTTAGGCATGTCAGCCAACTCGTTGGTTTTAACTACTTCTGAATTAATTCCCAGTTTCTTTTCAAGCAGAACTTGTAAGTTGGGAATTAGCCCGAAAGCGCCTATCGATCCGGTGATGGTGGTAGGGTTGGCCACGATGGTATCGGCTGCACAGGCAATATAATACCCGCCCGAAGCAGCGAGGTCGCCCATTGAAACAACAACAGGTTTTGTTTCAGTAGCCAGTTTGACTTCTCTCCAGATTAATTCTGATCCCAATGCACTTCCCCCGGGCGAATTGACTCGTAATACGATGGCTTTGATGGTGGAATCGGTCCTGGCCAGCCTGATTTCGCGTGCCAATTCGCGCGAGTTGATCCCTTCATCGCTTGCCGAAGAACCACCAACCGCTATTTCACCCGAAGCATAAATAATGGCCAGCTTGTCTTTGGCAAGTCCTTTGGCTTTACGTTTTACTGGAACCGATTTCATGTCGGAAACCGAAACTACCGGGATGGCGTCGTTGGGTTTAATCCCAGTTTTAGATCTTAAGAAATCAAGTATTTGATCTTCATAGAGTATACTGTCGACAAGGCCATTAGCCAGTACTTCGTTGGTTGTGCGGAAGAACATGTTGTCGTCGGCAATCTGGTTTAATTTTTCAATGCTGATATTTCTTGATTCAGATACCTTTGTGAGCATTGAATTCCAAATACTTCCTGTATAAACTTTAATTTGTTCACGATTTTCCGGGCTCATTTTATCGAGTATGAAAGGTTCAACGGCAGCTTTAAACTTTCCATGCCTGATTACCTGCATTTCGATTCCCAATTTATCGAGCGCGTTCTTAAAAAACATTGATTCCGAAGCAAGACCACTAAACATCAGCATTCCTTCAGGATTGATGAATACCTTATCGGCTACAGAAGCAAGGTAATAGGCTTTCTGCGAATACGTTTCAGCATAGGCATAGATGAATTTTCCTGACGATTTGAAATCGACGAGGGCTTCCCTTATTTCTTCACAAGCAGCAAAACCCGCGTTGATAATCTCGAGCCTGAGATAAACTCCCTTAATCCGGTCCTCCTCTTTTGCTTTTTCAAGCGCTTCGCGAATCAAGTCGATGCCGGTTTTCTTTCCGAAGGCAATTCCTGGTATTTCCAAATCCTGAAAAGGATCATTGGGAGCACGATCGAATATTTCTTCATCGAGTTTTAATTGGAGCATCGAATTCTCTTTGATAACTACCTGCTTTTGAGTTGAGGCAACCATCGCCCCCATGATTCCCCCAAGTACAAGAATCGAAATTAAGAAGACAACAATCAATCCAACGATTGTCGCTAAAGTATACTTCAAAAAACTTTTCATATTCATTTAATTTGAGTTTCCTAATTGTTATTTTCCTTATCAGTATCGATAACGGGAAGAAATTACAGCTTACTTCCTTTTTTGTCTTTATTTTGTAACCAATTCAATAATTTGTCGATCTAGGATGGAATTGAAAAAAAACGATCAAGTCTTCCATGCCTACCTTTCGATGGGGGCAAATCTGGGCGACCGGTCAGAAAACCTCGGTTTGGCGCTCGGTTTTTTGCAAGCAAGGGCCGGTTTAGTCGAAAAGGTTTCGAGCGTATACGAAACTGAACCTTGGGGATTTGATGCTGAAAATTCATTTCTGAACGTGGCTGTATGTCTGACTACAGGCCTTTCTCCTTTTGAGTTATTGGATTGCTGCCTGAACATTGAAAAAGAATTGGGACGAGTCAAGCATGAAAAAAATGGTATTTATGTGTCAAGACCCATCGATATTGATTTGCTCTTTTATGGACAGCAGGTCATTTCTGCTTCAAGGCTTCAACTACCTCATCCATTCCTGCACCTAAGAAAATTTGTCTTAGTTCCACTGAATGAGATAGTCCCCGGTTTCAGGCATCCTCTGCTGAATGAAACGATCGAAACCTTACTTTCGAAGTGCACCGATTCATTAGAGGTAAAAAGTACTGGGATCAGGATTTTGCCTTACTCCTGATCTTCAAAAGCTTCTTCAATTTGAAACAACAAATCGTTATATGGGAAACGTGTAATATGTATTTTTTTTACTTCCTCGTATAATAAGTATTTAAGCGTTTCGATGTTCTGTTTCAGTTTCGCCGAGATGAATACGGATAGGGTGTTGTTTTTAGCCATCCAGCTATTTTCCCATTCTTCGAGGGTCCAGTTTGCCGGGGTTCTTTCGCTAAGGTCGTCCGGTTCTTTTTCCTGGTAGGAAAAGGCATCGATTTTATTAAAAAGATGAATGGTTGGTTTATCACCTGCTTTGATTTCCTCAAGGGTTTTTCTCACCACATCGATTTGTTCTTCAAAACCTGAATGAGAGATATCGATTATGTGGAGCAAAATATCGGCTTCGCGCACCTCGTCGAGAGTCGATTTAAACGATTCAACCAAACCATGGGGGAGTTTTCTGATAAAACCAACTGTATCGGTGAGTAAAAAAGGAAGATTATGGATTACCATTTTTCGCACGGTCGTGTCGAGGGTTGCGAAGAGTTTGTTTTCGGCAAAAACCTCCGACTTACTCAATATATTCATGAGGGTCGATTTGCCCACGTTGGTATAGCCAACCAGGGCAACCCTGACTAGTTTGCCCCTGTTTTGCCGTTGGGTGGCTTTTTGTTTATCGATCTTTTTCAATTGCTCTTTAAGCTTCGATATCTTATCCAGTATGATGCGCCTGTCGGTTTCAATCTGGGTTTCTCCAGGTCCTCTCATTCCAATTCCCCCTCTTTGTCTTTCAAGGTGGGTCCACATCCTGGTGAGCCTGGGAAGCAAATATTGAAGCTGTGCTAGCTCTACTTGGGTTTTTGCGTGGGCGGTCTGTGCCCTCTTGGCAAAAATATCGAGAATGAGGTTGGTACGGTCGAGGATTTTTCGTTCCAACTTCCTTTCGATGTTGCGTAATTGTGTGGGTGATAGTTCGTCGTCGAAGATCACCATGTCAACATTATTTTCTTCAACAAAGGTCGCGATTTCGTCGAGTTTTCCCGGGCCAACAAATGTAGACGAGTTGGGAAAAGGTAACTTTTGGAAATACTTACTTACAACTGTAGCACCTGCCG